>DASXJE010000017.1 GCA_036497565.1 Mycobacteriales bacterium | reverse complement strand
ACCACGACCTCCCGCCCCTACAACCCGGCAGCTGGCCCATACCTCGGCACCGCCTGGGTCAGCTGGGTTGCGGCTTGAATCGTCGAACCTCTTGAGGCCAGCCGCAGGCTTCCGCCATCTTGCCGGCCCACGTCTTGGCGGCCTCGTCATCGGCCACGTCCACCACGGCGAAGCCGCCCAGGAACTCCTTGGTCTCGACGTATGGTCCGTCGGTGATCAGCACGGTGCTACTGCTGGGGTCGGCGCTGTAGACCGGGCCGTCTTCTTCCTCCAACCCTCCGGCGAACACGTAGACGCCCGCAGCCTTCATCTCGTTCACGACCGCCATGGCGAGCGGTCCGCGCCCGCGGAACCAGTCCTCGGTGTGGTCGCCCACCCACTGCTGGTTGAAGTAGATGAGGTACTCGGTCATGTTTCCTCCTTGTCCCGGCGGCCTCCTCGGCAGCCTCTCACCTGTTCTACGAACGCCGTGCTCCAGATCCGACAGGCTGCCCGCAAAAATCTTCACGGGCGCCCGGCCGGCCGGTAGATCTGGATCGTGACGCCCTTGGAGTCGACTCGGGACTCGATCAGGTCGAGGGCAAGGTCCGGGCCGGTCGCCGGGAGCAGTCGCTCGCCCTGGCCGAGAATCACCGGGACCACGATCAGCGTCATCTCATCGACCAGATCGTTCGCCAGCAGCCACCGGGTCAGGGCGCCGCTGCCGTGCACCTGCAGTTCGCCGCCCGATTTGGCCTTCAGCTCTCCGACTGCGGCCGCGACGTCTGCGGTCGGGACGGTGGTGCCCGACCACGCCGGATCGGTGAGCGTGGTCGACGCGACGTACTTGGGTTGGGTGTTCAACGCGCGCAGGACGGGCTCCCAGCCGGGGACATCCTGTTCCGTCCAGGACCCCCACGAGCCGGCGAACAGGTCGTAGGTGCGTCGGCCGAACAGGAACGCGTCGGCGCGCTGGTAGGTCTGGTTGATGAATGCGTGGGTGTCGTGGTCGCCCTTGCCCCGGGCCCACCCGCCACGGTCGAATCCGTTCCTGCGGTCCTCCTCCGACGCGTGGCCGTCGCCCTGCATCACGCCATCGATGGTGACCTTGGTCAGGGTTGTCAGCTTCATTGTTGCGGTTCCTTTGGCAGTGGCGTCGCCCCTGGTGGGCTGCCTCACCCCTGCTACGAACACCAGCACCGGGATCCGACACCGCGACCCGGAATTCCTTCGACGACTTGCGCTACGCCGTCAACGAGCCGCATTTGCGAGGGCGGGTCGCGTGTTGTGTCGCGGCTGGGCCTTGAGAGCGGGGGCCAGCGCCGTGCCGGCGACGATGAACGCGGTGAGCACCGGTAGCAGTCCCAGGGCGGCGGGCAGGGAGGTCAGAGAAGCGAGTCGGCCGATCAGTGGTGGCCCGCAGACGAAGCCGGCCCAGCCGCAGGCCGCGGCGGTGGCGAGGGCGGTACCCGGGTGCAGACCGGGGATGCGTCCGGCTGCGCTGAACACGGCCGGCACGACCGACGCCAGCCCGATCCCCAAGCACACGAACCCGCCCAGCGCAGCGCCGGGCCGGCCGACCAACAACCCCGCGGTGAATCCGATCGTGGCCACGACGGCGAGTGCAGGGAGGAGCCGGTCGATCCGGTAGCGGGTCCGCAGCCGGTTGCCTGCAAGCCGGACGGTCACCATGGCCAGGGCGAATGCGGCGTAGCCGAGGCCGGGAACGATACCGGTGGTGTGTAGAGGGCCGGCCAGATACGCCGAGGCCCAGTTGGCGGTGGCGCCCTCGCACAGCATGCTCGCGAACGCGATCGTGCCGAGCAACACCATCCCACCCGACCACCGAGATGCCGTCGTCGACGATTGATCCGCAGCGCGGGAGTCGGCGGCCGAGCCGTGCGGGTCTCTGGCGTCGGGCAGCATCCGGGTGGTGAGCAGCCCAGCAGTCAGCAACGCGAGCGTGCCGAGGACGAGAAGCTGGGTGGTGAGAGTGACCCCGGCGCCCACGGCGAGCGCGCCGATGCCGGCTCCGGCGAAGGAGCCGATGCTCCAGCTGCCGTGGAGCCCGGACATGAGAACCTGCTGCCTGCCACGTTCGACGGCGATGGCCTGCGTGTTCATGGCCACGTCGAGGGTGCCCTGGAACGCGCCCCACACGAACAGCGCACCGAACAGTGCCGGCACGGTGCCGGTGAGCCCGACGAGCGGACCGGCGGCGCAGTAGCCGACCAGCGCGAGTTGCACGATGCGGCGACTACCGAGCCGCGGGAGCAAGTAGGCCGAGCCGGCCATTGCGGTCACCGATCCGACCGGCGCCCCCAGCAGCGCGAACCCCAGCGTCCCGTAGGTGAGCCCAAGATGGGCCTCCACGTCCGGGATGTGCGCAGTCCACGACGCGAAAAGCAGACCGTGCACAACAAACACGACGGTTACCGCGATCCGCGGCCAGCGACTCTCCGCCGGGCGCGTCGATGCCAGCAGCGCGTCCGGTAGGGCGATGTCAGGCACGGTGCACCTCCACGCCACTCGCTTGCAGCGCTGCGACGGCGGCATCGGGTGCGGTGACGTCCGTGACGACCACGTCGAACGCGGACAGCTCACACACCACGGCCAAAGCGGCCCGCCCGAACTTCGCCCCGTCGATGGCGAGCACACTGCGACCCCCTGAAGCGATCAGGGCCTGCTTCACCGCGGCCTCGTCGACGTCATGGGCCATCACGTGACCTTCCGGGGATACGCCGCAGCAGCCCAATACCACCGTGTCGAACCGCAGCGCGGTGATGCTCGCCAGCGCCAACGGCCCGACCATCGCCAGCTCCCCGGGTCGGATTGCACCGCCGGGCATCATCAACCGCACCGAGGGCGACGCCGCCAGCGCCATCGCGGCATGTAGTGACAGCGGCAGCACCGTCATTCGTCGCCCGATCAGGGCCCGCGCCGTCTCGACGACGGTGGTGCCGCTGTCCAAACCGACCGCCTCGCCGTCGCCGAGCAGATCGGCGACGACCGCCGCGATTCGTCGCTTGGCGTCCACGGCCTCGATCTCCCGCATCGCGAACGGCAGTTCTTCCCCGCGCATCAACAGGTTCACCGCGCCACCACGCACTCGGCGGGCCACCCCACGCTCAACCAGCTGGTCGAGGTCCCGTCGAATCGTCATCTCCGCGGTGCCGAATTCAGCCGCTGCGCCGGCGACCTCGACGCGACCCTCCCGCCGCAATGTCTCAACCAGCCGGCTAACCCGCTCCGCCGCTTCCATAGCGCCTAACGTACATCAATTGTGTCCGTACGAACATCGGCAATGTGAACTTGCCCGGGGCTAGGGCTGACTAACTCGGGTCGGCAGAGCCGGACCGTTCCGCGAATCACCGTGATCGGGTGACGCGTCCTCACCTGCCCGGCGGCGAGCCTCGTAACGAGCGCGGCCATACGACCCCCGACCGAGGGAGATCCTCCGTGAGCACCGAGCAGCGAGCGAACCTCGACGCAATCCTGCGACAGTCAGCCTTCCCCGCGGACATCGATGTCACCGAGCAACGGCGACTGCTCCGAGACCTGCTGTCGGCACAGCCCCTGCCCGCCGAGATCACCGTGACCGCAGCCGAACTGGGCGGCGTGCCCACCGCCGAGATCACCGTCGAGGGAGTCGAACCTCGCCACGTTGTTCTCTACTTCCACGCCGGCGTGTACGCCATGGGGGACGCCTTCCTCGCCGCCGACCTGGCCTCTCAGGTCGGCCGGCGGACGCGCGCCAAGGTCATCTCCGTCGACTACCGGCTCGCGCCCGAGCATCCGTATCCGGCGGCCGTCGACGACGCTCTTGCCGCCTACGAAGCTCTCCTGCAGAACGGCACCGCTCCTTCGGACATCGTCCTCGCGGGAGAGTCCGCCGGCGGCGGCCTCGCCGTGATCACCATGGTCAATGCCAGAGACCACGGACTGCCCTTGCCGGCCGCGGCCTTGGCGATGTCGCCGTACGCCGACCTCACCCTGGCCGGGACGAGCATGGACACCAAGAGCGAGGTCGACCCGCTGATGAGCCGAGCAGGCCTCCAACCCCGCGTCACCGACTACACGTCGGGACAGGACGCCGCTCTTGGCCTCATCAGCCCGATATTCGCCGACCTGTCCGGCCTGCCGCCCCTGGTCATCCAGGCCGGAAGCCACGAGGTCCTCCTTGACGACGCCGTCCGCCTCGCGCAACAAGCCGCCAACGCCGACGTCGAGGTAACACTCGACATCACCCCCGGGGTGCCGCACGTCTTCCAGGCCTATTACCCGATGCTCGACGAAGCGACCGCGGCGCTGGACAGAGCCGGACAGCTCCTCACGGCGCATCTCGCCGCTGCAGAACGCGTCCCCGCATAGCGAGAGGCCGAACACGGAGTCCGACGGGACTACCGTGTCGGCGTGTCAACGAATGCGCGAACACTGCAACCCTTGGTGATTCTGCTCTCGGGCGCCTCCTCGTCGGGGAAAACAACCGTCTCCGGCTGATCAAGTGAGGCACACGGCAGCTGACCATGTCCAGCCAGGTTTGACCGGGTTCGATCGGTAGGGCTTGCATGCGCGCGATCGTGTATGACCGTTACGGCGGTCCCGAGGTACTGCATCTCGTCGAGGTCGAGGACCCGATCCCCGACGCAAGCGAGGTGCAGATCCGGGTCCGGACCGCCGGCGTGAACCCGGTCGACGCCAAGCAACGTCGCGGCGACTTCGCCGCCGTCGTACCGGCGCATTTTCCGCAGCGGCTCGGCAACGAATACGCCGGCGTCGTCACGGCGCTCGGGATTGGCGTCACCGGGCTCGCGGTCGGTGATGAAGTGTTCGGCTCCGCGACCGCGCAGTGCTACGCCGAGAGTGTCGTGGTCGACGCCGCAGAGGTGGTCGGCAAACCACCCGAGATTCCCTGGGAGGTTGCGGGAACCCTTCCCGCCGTCGGCCAGACCGCCTACACCGCGCTGGACGCGCTCGACGTACGGCGCGGCGACACGCTGCTGGTCCACGCCGCCGCCGGCGGGGTGGGCACCGTCGCCGTACAACTCGCGCGGCACCGCGGCGCAACCGTCATAGGTACGGCCAGTCAGGCAAATCACGACTACCTGCGCGGGCTGGGCGTGACTCCGGTCACCTACGGCGCCGGGCTTTCCGAACGCGTCGCCGGGCTCGCTCCGCACGGCGTCGACGCGGCGCTGGACCTTGTCGGCGGTGACGCCATCACCGTCTCGCTCCGCCTGGTTGCCGACCCACACCGAATCGCCACCACCGTCGACGCCCAGGCCGCGCGCACATACGGCATCCAACGTGTGGGTATGCGATCCACAGCCGCGCTGCGCGAACTGGCCACCCTCTACGCCGACGGCGGGCTCACCCTGCCGATCGAGGCCACCTACCCGCTCGCCGACGCAGCCCGCTCGCACGAACACCTGGAGACCGGGCACGTCAGAGGCAAGATCGCCCTACTCATCGACTAGGCAACGGGCGTCAGCCGACCGCGACCCGCCGATCGCCCGAGAGATAGGCGACGATGAGCGCGAGCGGAAAGAAGATCAGGCTGAAGATGAAGAACCCGATGAAGCTGTGCCCCTTACGACCTGCGACGCGGGCCGGCCAGAACGCTATCGCCACCCACACGATCGCGCAGATTACCCACCATATGAAGGACATCGGACTCCCCGTCCACCAGCGCTTCTGCGACCTCGAAGGCTCGTGGCCGTCGTCCTCACTGGAGCCCCTCCCGCCGTACCGCGGCATCATCCGGTCGGGGTGAACGCACCATCAGCCGCTCCGATCCATGATCGTGATCGGATCAATACGGCGTTTCGCGGCTATTTCCGATCACGATCATGCAGAAGGCGAGGGGCGATCATCGCTCGGCGGGGGCCCTGCGAACCGGAGTCCGGACAGGTCGCTGAGTACGGCGTTCGCGCCCCGTTCGCGGAGCGCATCCGGCCGCCCGGCCCGGTCGACGCCGATCACCACCCCGAAACCGCCGCCCTTCGCCGCGGCCACCCCGTCCATGCGGCTCTCGACGACCGCAGTGCGCTCCGGCGGTGTGGTCGTACGCCTGGCCACCTCGAGGAAGAGGATCTGTTCGGGATCGCCGGGACGCCACACGCCCGTCGCATCGGTGGCGTCGAGCCGGACGTCGAACAGGGCCGCGGCGCCCGCCAGTTCCAACAGCTCGGCGGCGTAGCTCTCCGCCGAGACCGCGGCGGTGGCCAGCTTCCGCTGCCGGGCGGTCCGGACCAACCCAACCGTCGACTGGTACGGCGGGGTGCCAAGGCGGCGGGCCTCGGAGAGGAACAGCTCCTCCTGGCGCACCGCCAAGCCGCGCAGGTCGTCGAAGGGCAGCGTGATCAGGCGGGAGGCGAGAAAGTCCGCGAGGCCGTCCGTGCGGGGCCGGCCGTAGAAATAACGCAGGTAATCGGCCGGCACCCTGAACGGCCGGAGCACCGTGTCATGAAGTTCGACGTACGAGCGCAGGAACGGGTCGAGTACCGACCGCCAGGTCTCGGCCGAGACGCGCAGCGTGTCGAGTACGACGCCGTCGACACCGAAGATCATCGCGGTGATGTCGTCGCTCAGCAGGTAGCTCTCGTCCGCCCGGGCCGGCGTCATCGTCGGTCACCGTCGCCGGCGCCGTGCCAGCATGACCAGGCCGACGAGGACGGCGACCAGTGCGAGCGGGGGAGCGAGCCGCTTGACGATCGGTACGCCGGCGGTCTGCAGCAGGTTGACCGGCAACGCATCCGGGCTCTGGATGAGACGCTTCTCCTCGGGCGGTCCCGGCCGTTCGGATTCGGCGGCGGCTCCACCCGTGTCGGAGGTCGCGGCGGCGTCCGGCGCGCGCGGGGCGGGCCGCTGCGGCTCGGCCGGCTCGTCACCGGCGAGGCGATGCTCGAGGCAGTCGACGAACTGGCCGAGCAGCTTGTTGCTGATGTCGCCCAGCGCGCCCTGCCCGAACTGCGCGAGCCGGCCGGAGATCGTCAGGTCGGTGGTGACCTGCACCAGCGTCGACGTTCCCTGCTCGGTGAGCTGGGCGGTGATGACCGCATTGGCCATCCCCTTGCCCCCGGATTCCTTTCCGCGCGCCTCGAGCACGACCCGTTGTGCGTCGCGGTCGAGCTCACGGAACTCGGCCTGCCCGGCGAACCGGGCGAGCATCGGGCCGACCTTCACGGTGACCTTTCCGCGGTAGACGTCGCCCTCGACCTCGGTCAGTTGCGCGCCCGGCATGCAGGGGGCGATACGTTCGACGTCGGTCAGCAGCGCCCAGGAGTCGTCGATCGGCTGGGAGACCGTGAACTCGTTGACTAGCTGCATGGCGGCGTTCCTCTCCGGGAGTGGACAGGGTCGGCGAGCGCCTCGATGAGGTCGGTCAGTGCGGAGAGGCTGTGCGCGCTGACTACGGCATCACAGTATGGCCAGGCCGCCGCCATGCCTCCGACCAATGGCCGGTAGCGCGGGCTCTGCGTGCGCGGGTTGGCCCAGACGATCCGGTAGGCGACCCGGGACAACCGCGCCATCTCGCGGCCGAGTTGGGCCGGGTCGCCGGTCTCCCACCCGTCGGAGACGATCAGGACGACGGCACCGCGGGCCATGCCGCGGCAGCCGTAACGGTCGTTGAAGTCCGCCAGTGCCGCCCCGATGCGGGTACCTCCGGACCAATCCGGCGCGGCCCGCCCAGCCCGTTCCAAGGCCGTGCCCGGACGCCCTGAGTGGAGCTCCCGGGTCAGCCGGGTCAACCTCGTCGCAAACGTGAACACCTCAGCGTGTGCGCCGCCGGCGGCGCAGTAGAGCAGCTGCAGCATCGCGCGGGAGTAGGCCTCCATCGACGCCGAGATGTCGCACAGCACCACCATCCGGCGCGGCCGCTGCCGATGCGTCCGCCGGGAGATGCGCAGGGGGTCGCCACCGGTACGACGAGCCTGTCGCAGGGTGGTCCGCAGGTCGATGCGGTGGCCCCGGGCGGTACGCCGGTACCGGGCAGATTGGCGTGGCGGGGTGGCCAGCTTCAGATCGCGCATGAGTCGGGCCAGCACAGCGAGCTCGTCGGGGGACAGGTCAGCGAAGTCGCGCCCGGAGAGGCGCTCGTCGCCGCTCGCGTATGCCCGCAGCGGTACCGGCCGGGTGGTGCCGTCGTCGCCGGTCGAAGCGGACCTGATCTCCGCCGAACCGCCCGGTGCCGGCGCCGGCTGGGTCGCGGCGGATGGCGCCGAGGTCGGGCGCGGCGCGGTCGGGTCGCCGCGGTGCTCGGCTGGATCGGTGGCGCCACCGAATACCGCGGCGAACACGGCGTCGAAGGTCGCGATGTGGTCGGGGTCAGAGACCAGCGTGGCCAGCCCGCATTGGTGCAGTGCGGTGGTGGTGCGGGGCCGGGCGACGGCGATGGCCCGGGCGAAGCGCGCCGAGCGGTCCGGGCCGACCGGGAGGCCGGCGGCCCGCAGCGCGGCGCCGAACCGGGCGACGCCGGTGGCGAGGTCGATGTCACCCATGACCGACGACCACCTCGGCGAATCCGGCCCGGCGGGTCGTCTCCTCGTCCTCGGGGTACTTCAGTACGGCGCTCATGGTCCGGCCGGCCGAGTCGACGTCGAGCTCCCCGACACCGAGCACCCGCAGCGCGTCCGCCCAGTCGATCGCTTCCGCGACACCGGGCGGCTTGGTGAGTCCCAGTCCCCGCAGCCGCGCGACCGACCCGGCCACTTGACCGGCGATAGGTTCGGCGGCGCCGGGCACCCGGCGCCGGACGATCGCCGCGATCCGCTCGACGTCCGGGTAGCCGATCCAGTGGTAGAGACAGCGCCGCTTCAGCGCATCGTGTAGGTCGCGGGTGCGATTGGAAGTGAGCACCGCCACCGGCGGAACCGCCGCGCGCCGCGTACCGAGCTCCGGGATCGTCACGGCCGACTCGGCCAACAGTTCGAACAGAAACGCCTCGAACTCGTCGTCGGCCCGGTCGACCTCGTCGATCAGCAACACCGCCGGCCGCGGGCCGGGATGGTCGAGCGCGGCGAGCAGTGGCCTGGCCAACAGGTATTCGGCGCTGAACAGGTCGACCTCGCGGGGCACGTCGCCGCGCGCCTCGGCCAACCGGATGCCGAGCAGCTGCCGCGGATAGTTCCACTCGTACAGCGCCTCCGCGGCCGTGAGGCCCTCGTAGCACTGCAGGCGGATCAGCGGTGTGTCCAGGACGGTGGCCAGCGCCTTGGCAGCCTCGGTCTTCCCCACTCCGGGTTCGCCTTCGAGCAGGATCGGCTGGCCCATCCGTACGGCGAGGAAGAGCGCGGTCGCGAGCCCGACCTCGGCGAGGTAGTCGGTGCGGTCCAGCCCGGCGACCACCGCGGCGACGTCCGGCAGCCGCCCGCTGAGCTCGTCGCTCCCCGTACCGCTCATGCGAGGAAGCGTCCGGGTTCCTCGGCGAAGCTCTGCCGGCAGGTCGGGTTGCAGAAATACCAGGTCGTACCCGCGTGCTCGAGGTGCAGGCTGGCCGCCGAGACGGCGACCGACATCCCGCAGACCGGGTCGGTGGCCGCGCGAGGCGTGTCCTTGCGAGGCGTGTCCTTCGCCGCCCGATGGCGCGGCCGCGATTCGATGATCTCGGCGAGGATCGACAACGCGATCTCCGCCGGTCCTGCGGCGCCGATGTCGAGCCCCGCCGGCGTGTGCAAGCGTGCCTTGTCGCTCTCGGACGCGTCGAGTGCGGCGACCACGGCCGGGCCGCGGCGGCGGCTGGCGACCAGCCCGACGTAGGGCACGCCGGCCCGCAACGCCGCCGCCAGCACCGCCTCCTCGGCCCGCCCGTGTGAGGCGGCCACCACCGCCGCGGCGTCCGGCGCGATCGGTGCGTCGGGTTCGGTGGTCGGCCTTACGTCGTAGTCGAGCGCGGCCCCGATCCGGGCCAGCGCACGAGCCACGGGGGTGTCACCGAGGACGTGCAGCAGCGGTGCCGGGATGACGGCCTCCAGGAAGATCTCGACCGTGCCGCCGGACAGGCACGGGTTGGCCACCTCGGTCAGCCCCTCGTGGGATTTCACGGTCTCAGCGGCGGCGGGCGTGATGCGCAACAGCGTCGACTCCCCGGACTCCAGGAGGTCGAGTGCCTGCAGCCGCACGGTGGACTCAGCGCAGACGCCGCCGACGAACCCCTCGATGGTGCCGTCGGGGAGGATGAGGGCGCGGTCGCCCGGCTTGGCGCTCGTCGGCCGCTCGACCCGCACGACCACGGCCCGGACGAACGGCCGACGGGCCGCGTGCAACTCCTCCGCGCGGGCGTCCGGGTCGGTTCGGGCCACCGGGTTCACCGATCTAGGTGATGGCCAGGTCGGTGCGCACCGGCCGGCCCTGCATAGCCGCCCAGACGTTGGCGGGGGTGAGCGGCATGTCCGCATGCCGTACGCCGAGCGGCGAGATCGCGTCCACCACCGCATTGACCACGGCGGCGGGGGAGCCGACCGTGGCCGACTCCCCGACGCCCTTGGCGCCGATCGGATGGTGCGGCGACGGTGTCACTGTTTCACCGAGCTCCCACGACGGGCATTCCATCGAGGTTGGTAGCAGGTAGTCCATGAACGACCCGCCGAGACAGTTGCCGTCGGCGTCGAAGGCGATCACCTGCATCAGCGCCATGCCCACCCCGTCGGCGAGCCCGCCGTGCACCTGGCCCTCGACGATCATCGGGTTGATCCGCACTCCGCAGTCGTCGACGGCGATGAACCGCCGGACCTTCACCGCACCCGTGCCGCGATCGACGTCCACGACACAGATGTAGGCACCGAAGGGATAGGTCAGGTTGGGGGGGTTGTAGACGCAGGTGGCGTCGAGTTGCCCCTCGACGCCCTCGGGCAGCTCGAGGCTGGAATGCGCCGCGAGCGCGATCTCCTGGATCGTCTTGCCCTGGTCCGGGTCGCCGTGGACGAAGAATCGGCCCTTCTCCCACTCCAGATCGTCGGGCGCCACCTCGAGCATGGCGGAGGCGACGATGCGGGCCCGGTCCCGGACTTTGCGTGCCACCACGGCCGTCGCCGCACCAGAGACCGGCGTCGACCTGGAGCCGTAGGTGCCCAGGCCGAAGGGCGTCTGGTCGGTGTCGCCGTGGACGACCTCGATGTCGTCCGGCGGAATGCCGATCTCCTCGGCGACGATCTGCGCGAACGTCGTCTCGTGGCCCTGTCCCTGTGTCTGCACCGAGAGCCGCAGCACCGCCTTGCCGGTCGGGTGTACCCGGAGCTCCGCGCCGTCGGCCATGCCGAGGCCCAGGATGTCCATGTCCTTGCGCGGGCCGGCGCCGACCGCCTCGGTGAAGAAGCTGATCCCGATTCCCATCAGCTCGCCCCGCTCGCGCTTCTCCGCCTGTTCACGGCGCAGGTCGTCGTACCCGGCGATCCGCATCGCCTCCCTCAGCGTGTGCGCGTAGTCGCCCGAGTCGTAGACCCAGCCGGTCGCGCACGTATAGGGGAACTGCTCGGGCCGGAGCAGGTTTTTCAGCCGGAGCTCGGCGGGATCCATCTTCAGCTCCTGCGCGAGTACGTCGACCATCCGCTCGACGAGGTAGGCCGCCTCGGTGATCCGGAACGAACACGCGTAGGCGACGCCGCCGGGCGCTTTATTGGTGTAGACGCCGGTGACGGCGCAGTACGCCGTCTCGAGGTCGTAGGAGCCGGTGAATATGTGGAAGAAGCCGGCCGGGAACTTGGTCGGCTGCGCGGTGCCGTTGAACGCCCCGTGGTCGGCGAGCACGTTGACCCGTAGCGCGCGGATCGTGCCGTCCTTGGTCGCCGCGATCTCGCCGCGCATGTGGTAGTCGCGGGCGAACGACGTACTGACCAGGTTTTCCGACCGGTCCTCCACCCACTTCACCGGCTTGCCGGTGACGATCGAACCGACCACCGCGCATACGTATCCGGGATAAATGCCGACCTTGTTGCCGAAGCCGCCACCGATGTCGGGGGAGATGATGCGGATCTTCTGCTCCGGCAGTCCGGCGACGAGTGCGTAGATCGTGCGGTGCGCATGCGGCGCCTGCGTCGTCGTCCAGACGGTGAGCTTCCCGGTGATGGGGTCCAGGTCGGCGATCGACCCGCAGGTCTCCAGCGGCGCGGGGTGCACCCGTGGATAGAGGATGTCCTGCGAGACGACCACCTCGGCGTCGGCGAAGACCGCGTCGGTGCGGACCTTGTCACCGGCGTCCCAGTCGAAGATGTGGTTGTCCGACCTGCCCTCCACGTCGTCGCGGATCACCGGGGCGTCCGCGTCGAGCGCGTGCCGGGCGTCGACGACCGGTGGCAGGGGCTCGTAATCGACGTCGATCAATTCCACGGCGTCGCGGGCGGCGTAGCGATCGTCGGCGACCACGAACGCCACTTCCTGACCCTGGAAGCGCACTTTGTCGGTGGCCAGCACGGCTTGCACGTCGTTGGACAGTGTGGGCATCCACGCGAGGTTGAGACCGGCGAGCGTCTCGCCGGTGATGACCGCCTTGACGTGCGGGTCGGCCTCGGCGGCGCTGGTGTCGATCGACACGATGCGCGCGTGCGCGTAGGGGCTGCGCAGGATCGCTGCGTGCAGCATGCCCGGCAGGGTGATGTCGTCGATGTAGTTGCCGTGGCCGCGGATGAACCGGGGGTCTTCCTTCCGGGTCATCCGGCCGTAACCGATCGGCCGTTCCGCGACGTCGGTCATGCCGATACCTCCGTGGTGCGCTCGTGCTCGGCGGCCCACCGGACGGACCGGACGATGTTCTCGTATCCGGTGCAGCGACACGACTGGCCCGAGATCGCCTCCCGGATCTCACCTTCGGACGGGTCGGGGTTGTGGTCGAGCAGCCAGCGTGCGGTGAGCAACATCCCCGGCGTACAGAAGCCGCACTGCAGACCGTGACACTCGACGAAGCCCTGCTGCACGGGATCGAGCGTTGCTCCGTCGGCGAGGCCTTCTACCGTCCGCACCGCGCGCCCGTCGGCCATCGCCGCAAGGACGGTGCAGGACTTCGCCGGCGTTCCGTCCAGCCACACCACGCAGGTTCCGCAGTTGGACGTGTCGCAGCCCCAGTGGGTGCCGGTCAGTCGCAGGTGGTCGCGCAGGTAGTGCACCAGCAGCAGGCGCGGCTCGACCTCGTCGGTGTGCTCCTCGCCATTGACCGTCACGGTGATCTGCATGTCAGGCCTCCTGCCCCAGTGCGCGGGCCGTCGCGCGGCGCAGCGCGCGGGTGGTGAGCTCGTCGGCAAGGTGCCGCTTGTAGTCGACCGGACCGCGTTGGTCGGCCGTCGGATTGGAGTGTTCCCCCGCGATACGGCCAGCCTCGACGAAGCTGTCGTCGGTGGCCGGTTGCCCGCGCAGGAATTCCTCCGCCTCGGGGGCGAAGTAGTGTGCGGCACCGACGGCGGTGAGTCCGATGCCGACATCGGCGACCACGTCGCCGTCCAGCCACACCGCGGCTCCGGCCGCTGCGACCGGCCAGTCGCCGACCCGACGCTCGACCTTCTCGTAGGCACTGCCGCCGCCCGGGCGGATCAGCACGCGCAGCTCGGTCAGCATCTCCGCGTCGCCGACGACGGTCTCGTAGGGTCCGGTGTGCAGCTCGCGCACCGGCACCTCCCGCTGCTGCGACGATCCGCGGATCACCGCGGTCGCGTGCACGGCCGCGAACGCCGCGGATAGATCCTCCGCCGGGTCGGCTTGGCACAGCGAGCCGCCGATCGTGCCGCGGTTGCGCACAATCGGGTCGGCGATCACCCGCTCGGCGTCGGTGAAGATGGGGAAGTGCTCATGAGCCAGCGGTGACGCGAGCAATTCGGCATGTCTGGTCAGCGCGCCGATGCACAGGTGGCCGTCGTCGACCCTGATGTAGGACAGCTCGGTGAGGTCGTTGATGTCGATCACCGACTCGGGCTGGGCCAGCCGGAGCCGCATCATCGGGATCAAACTGTGCCCGCCGGCGATCAGGAACGAGTCAGGTCCGGCCCGCTCGAGCAGTGACAGCGCATGATCGACGCTGGTGGCGCGTTCGTACTCGAACCGTGCGGGCACCTGCATGGGGCCCCCTCCATCCAGGCAGGACGCAACTACGCGTCCGGGATGATGCACCAATCATGACCGCGTTGCTGAGGGCTGGCAATGATGCGCCCTAACACGGGCGGAGATCCGCCGGGGTGTCCACGTCGTCCGGTGACCCGGTGTCGTCACAGCGCACCTCGACCACCTCGTCGGAATGGGCGCGCAGATACGGCCGGGCGCCACGGTCGCCTACCGCCAGCCGGGTGATGTCGGCAAAGTGCTTTTGGGTGAGCAGCACGGGGTGCCGTTGTGCGCCGTCGTAGGTCGCGGTGACGAGAGCGGCGCCGGCGTCGTAGGCGCCGATCACCCGCCGCACCGACTCCGCGCCGAGCCAGGGCGTGTCGACCGGGACCACCACCACGGCATCCGCCGTGACCGCGGCGAGTCCGCACCGCAACGAGGAGCCCATTCCGGTGGACCAATCCGGATTGTCGACGACATCGGCGCCGTCGACGTCGAGTGCTGCGGCGCCCGCGACGACGATGACCGGCCGGCAGCCGCCGTCGCGGAGCAGCCGGATGGCGCGATCGACGAGCCGCTCGCCCTGATACGTCGCCAGCGCCTTGGCCGAACCGAACCGGCGGCCGGCGCCGGCCGCGAGAACCAGACCGGCCGGCCCGCTCAACCGACGCTCTCACGGGCCGGCGCGCCATGGATCCGCCCTTGCGCGTCGGCCAGTCGCCGTCCCGAGCCGCCCCGACGCAGCGCGATGATCTCCGCCGCGACCGACACGGCCGTTTCCGCGGGGGTCCGGGCCCCGAGGTCGAGGCCGATCGGTGACGCGAGGCGGTCGAGTTCGGCCTCGGCCAGGCCGAGTTCGCGCAGCTTCGCGAGCCGGTCGTCATGGGTCCGCCGGCTGCCCATTGCACCGATGTAGGCGGCCGGTGTACGCAACGCCACCTCCAGCAGCGGTACGTCGAATTTCGGGTCGTGGGTGAGGACGCAGACGACCGTCCGGTCGTCGATCCGCCCGGCCGAGACCTCGGCGGCGAGGTAGGTGTGCGGCCAGGCCACGACCACCTCGGCCGCGTGCGGAAGGCGTTTGCTGGTGGCGAATACGGGACGCGCGTCGCAGACGGTGACCTGGTAGCCGAGAAAGGTTCCGATCGAGGCGACGGCGGCGGCGAAGTCGATGGCGCCGAAGACGAGCAGCCTGGGCGGGGGCGCGAAGGACTGTACGAAGACGGCCAGGTCGTCGCGGCGACGCTCGCCGTCGGCCCCGTATCGTCGTACGTCGGTCATGCCTTGCTCGAGCATGCCCCGCGCGTCATCGATGACGGCCACGTCGAGACCGATCGAGCCCAGCGATCCGGTGACCGTGTCCGGTCCGATCAGGATCCGCGTGCCGATCGGCCGCGGCCCGGAGATGATCGTGGCGCTGGCGACCGGCCGCTGGCCGGCGACCGCCTCGTTGATCGCCTCGAGTTCGGCGAGCCGGCCGGCGGGGACCGGTTCGACGAGGACGTCGATGATCCCGCCGCAGGTCAGCCCCACTGCGAAGGCGTCATCGTCACTCACGCCGTAGCGCTCGAGCACCGGAACGCCGCTGCCGATGACCTCCTGGGCAAGTTCGTAGACCGCACCCTCGACGCAGCCGCCGGACACGCTGCCGACCGCCACACCGTCTGCCGACACGGCCATCGCGGCGCCGGGCAGCCGCGGCGCGCTGCGGAACGTGGCGACGACGGTCGCGGTCGCACAGCCGCGACCGCTGCGGCACCAGTTGAGTACGTCGGCCAGGACCTCACGCACGATGGGGTCCCCGGGGCTGCCTCGCTCGGCGGACCGTCAGACTGGCCACGTTGGCGACCCTACCCGCGCTATGGCGTTCCGACGGGGCGTTCCCGGCGCCGGACGCGGGCCGGGCCGTGGGCCGGAGGTAGCCTGACCGGGTGCGGCGCCTGTTGCTGACTCCTCGCTGGTTGGTGCGCCACGTCATCGCCGTGGCGTTGGTCATCACCTTCCTGCGGCTCGGTTGGTGGCAGTGGACCCGCGCTGAATCGGGCAATGTGCTCAGCTACGGCTATACCTTCGAGTGGCCGCTCTTCGCGCTGTTCGTCATGTTCATGTGGTGGAAGATGCTGCACTTCGAGCGGCGCCCGCCGATGCCGGAGGAGGCTCGGCGGCGCCGCGAGCCGGCACCGAAGAAGGCCCGCCGCCCGCCCGCTCCGCCGGCGCCGCCCCCGTCGGCCGACGAGGAGCCGGACGAGGAACTCGACGCCTACAACCGCTACCTCGCCTCACTCGCAGAAGGCGACCGCCCCACACCTGAGTGAGCCGCCGGTCAGATCCAGGAGGAGAACCACATCCTGGCCTGCCAGTCGGCGTAGGTGATCTTCTGGCCGGTGAGGATCGGCCAGAGCCAGGCGAAGTTGACCACCACCACCGCGAGATAGGCGCACAGCACGAGCAGCCCCACCTTGCGCCGCGTCGGACCGGCGTCGGGCGGGCCGAGTGCCGCGCCGAGCATCAAGGTGATCCCGATGATCAGGAACGGCACGAGCGGCGTCATGTAGAACAGGAACATCGTGCGCTCGGTGTTCTCCAGCCACGAACCCCAGCCCGCGGCGAACGCCATCAGTACGGCGCCCGCCCGCCAGTCGCGACGGGCGACCAGCAGCCACACCATCCACACCAGCGCGGGCAGAAAAGCCCACCACAGGGCCGGCGTACCGATCGACAGGACCTCGCGGACGCAACTCTTCGACCCGCACCCGGTGACGTGCTGCGGGTAGTAGTAGTCGACCGGCCGGCCGTCGACGAGCCAGCTGTAGGGCAGCGAGCGGTACGGGTGGAAGCTCGAGAGCCCTTCGTGGAAGTTGAGCATCTCGGAGTGGTAGTGCCACAACGACCGCACTACGCCGGGCACGAAGCCCCAATGCGTCGCCCGCCCGTCCGCCCAGTGCCGGTCGTAGCCGTTCTCGCCCAGGAACCAGCCGGTCCAGGTCAGCAGGTAGGTGACCACCGGGGCCACAACGAGGGAGAGGACCGCGCCGGGCAGGTCGCGCATCGCCGTCGCCGCGTTCGGGTGACGCGCCCCCGCCGACTTACGCGCGCCGCGATCCCAGAACACCGAGAGCACCGCGAAACCGGCGAGGAACCAGACCCCGCTCCACTTCACGCCGCACGACGCGCCGAGGAGCACCCCGCCGGCCAGCCGCCACGGCCGCGGGCCGAGCCACGGCCCGAATCCGGCGACGCCGCCGGCGGGCACGGCCGCGGCGAGTCGTTCGCGCACCTGGTCCCGGTCGATGACCAGGCAGGCGAACCCGGCGAGGATGAAGACCTGCAGGTAGATGTCGAGCAGCGCGGTACGGCTCTGGACGAGCGACAAGCCGTCGAGCGTGAGGAGCAGCCCGGCGGCGCCGGCGAGCAGGGTCGACCGGGTCATCCGACGGACGACCCGGATCAGGATCACGACGGCGACGGTTCCGGCGACCGCGGACGGGATACGCCAGCCGTAGGCATTGTTGCCGAAGATCGCGACACCGACCGCGATGCACCACTTCCCCAGCGGCGGATGGACGACGAAGAGCCGCGCCGGATTGTTCTCATAGCCTTGCCGCAGCAGTTCGACGGCGTTGGTCGTGTAGTAGATCTCGTCGAAGACCTTCATGCCGGGGAAGCCGACCGACCACAGCCGCAGAACGGCCGCGACGGCCCCCACCGCCAGCGTCACGGCCCAGCCGAGGCCGGACCGGGGGAGCGGCGGCGGGCGCAGGCGGTCGGGCGCGGACAACGGCGCGACCGGCGGGGCACCGGGATCTGCGGCGGAGTCGATCTCCGCGTCGGATGCCGTGACCGCCATGGGGAGATGGTAGGTGCCAGGCCCGGTGCAATCCTCGCCCGGCGCGGCCGGCAGCCGGCACCCGTACTCTGACCGCGTGGACCCGGGCACGTTGATACTGGCCGGCGCACCGCTCGGGGACGTCCGCGACGTCAGCCCACGGCTGCGGGACGCACTGGACGGGGCCGATCTGGTCGCGGCCGAGGACACCCGCCGGTTGATGCGGCTGGTCGCCGACCTCGGCATCGCGCGGCCCGCCCGGGTCGTCTCCTACTTCGACGGGAACGAAGAGTCCCGTACCCCGGAGCTCGTCGATCAACTGCGCGCCGGCCGGGACGTGCTGCTGATCACCGATGCGGGAATGCCCTCGGTCTCCGACCCGGGATACCGGTTGGTGAGCGCCGCGACCGACGCCGGCGCGCGGGTGACCTGCCTGCCCGGCCCGTCGGCGGTGACGACGGCGCTGGCGGTGTCCGGGCTGCCGAGCGACCGGTTCTGCTTCGAGGGCTTCCTGCCCCGCCGCCCCGGTCGGCGGCGGCAGGCCCTGCAGGGGCTAAGCGCCGAGCGGCGGACGTTGGTCGTCTTCGAGGCGCCGCACCGCCTGGCGGCGATGCTGGCGGACGCGGCCGAGGCGTTCGGCGACCGTCCCGCCGCGGTGTGCCGGGAGCTCACCAAGACTCACGAGGAGGTGCGCCGCGGCGGACTCGTCGAACTCGCCGGGTGGGCACAGGCAGGGGTCCGCGGCGAAGTCACCGTCGTGATCGGCGGGGCGCCGGCTCCGCCGCCGCAGGACGACCCGGCGGTGCTCGCCGCACTGGTGCGCGACCAGATCGCCGACGGCGTACCCCGCCGCGACGCGATGTCAGCGGTCGCCCGCTCGGCCGGCGTACCCCGCCGGGTCGTCTACGACGCCCTGCTCACCGAGGATCGCGGGCCGGCGCCGGACTGACGGCCGGTTACAGCCAGCCGTTGCGGCGGAAGCCGCGGTAGAGCAGCAGGCAGATCGCCGCGATCAGGACGAGAACCATCGGATAGCCGAATCTCCAGTGCAACTCCGGCATGTACCGGAAGTTCATCCCGTAGATGGCGCAGATCGCGGTCGGGACGGCGGCAATCGCCACCCACGCCGAGATCCGCCGCATGTCCTCGTTCTCGGCCATCGTGACCCGGGCGAGGCAGGCCTGCAGAATCGAGGAAAGCAGCTCGTCGAAACCGCTGATCTGGTCGCGCACCCGGGTGAGGTGGTCCTCGACGTCCCGGAAGTACTCACGGATGTCGTCCGGTACGCCGGACAGGTGGCGCTCGGCGAGCATCCGCAGCGGCCCGGTCAGCGGAAGCACGGCGCGCCGGAGTTCGAGCACCTCGCGCTTGAGCTGGTAGATCCGCTCGACGTCCTGCGACCGCTGCGGTGAGAAGACCGACGTCTCGATCTCGTCCACGTCGACCTCGACGTCGGCGGCGACCGCGAGGTAGTCGTCCACGACGTGGTCGGCGACGGCGTAGAGCACGGCCGTCGGACCGTGCTCGAGCAGACCCGGATCGGTGTCGAGGCGGTGCCGGACCGCGCCGAGGGCGCTGTGCTGCCCGTGCCGCACGGTGATCGCGAAGTTCGGTCCGGTGAAGACCATGACCTGGCCGGTGTTGACGATCTCGCTGGTGGCGGTCAGGGCCTCGTGCTCGACGTACTCGACCGTGACGAAGACGACGAACAACGTGTCGTCGTAGCGCTCGAGCTTCGGCCGCTGATGGGCGTTGACGGCGTCCTCGACGGCGAGCGGGTGCAGGTCGAACTCGGCGGCGATGCCGGCGAACTGCTCCGCGGTCGGCTCGTGCAGGCCGAGCCAGACGAAACCGTCCTTCTCCCGCGCGGTCCGGGCGGCTTCGGCGTAGCCGCCGGTGAGCGGCGCCCGCTGCCCGTCGACGTAGAGGCCGCAGTCGACGACGCACTCACGGACGTCGGCGGCCGCGACCACGGTGCCGCGCGAGGTGGGATGCCGACGGCCGATCGGCCGCCGGGTGATCTTCAGGGGGCTGCTCATGGGACGCCTCCGCTCGACAAAGGGCGAACGCGCACGCCGTTCCCGGCAAATTTGCGAAGCTACGCCGACGGACTGCTCTGGGAGCGGGGCTCTCAGACGGTGCGGCGAGGGGACGGGGTGCGCACGGGACTCGGATGGTCACCGGTACTCACGTGCCACCACCTCCTCGCGCTCGTTCCGCCCGTGAACCTTCCGAATCCTACACGTGATGACGTCGCGGGCATTGGCGGCCGGTGATCTTGATCGGGCCAAAGCACCCTTTGTCGGGTGTTTGCGTCCGGCGGCGTACGGCGAGCGGAGAGCGTACGCGGCCGATCACTACGCTGGGTCGCATGACCAGCGGGAGGCACATTCTCACGGCCGTCGCCTGGCCCTACGCCAGCGGACCGCGCCACATCGGGCACGTCGCGGGCTTCGGGGTCCCGTCCGACGTCTTCAGCCGCTACCAGCGGATGGCCGGCAACCGCGTCCTCATGGTCAGCGGGACCGATGAGCACGGAACGCCGATCCTCGTCGCCGCCGACAAGGAGGGCGTGCCGCCGCAGGAGCTCGCCGACCGCTACAACCGGCTCATCGCCGAAGATCTGCAGTCGCTCGGGCTGTCCTACGACCTGTTCACCCGCACGACGACTCGTAATCACGAGGCGGTGGCGCAGGAGATCTTCCTCGGCCTCTACAAGAACGGCTACGTCTTCCCGAAGACCACGATGGGCGCGATCTCCCCGTCGACGGGGCGCACCCTGCCGGACCGTTACATCGAGGGGACCTGCCCGATCTGCGGCTACCCCGACGCCCGCGGCGACCAGTGCGACAACTGCGGCAACCAGCTCGATCCGATCGACCTCATCAACCCGAGATCGCGGATCAACGGCGAGGAGCCGACTTTCGTCGAGACCGAGCATTTCTTCCTCGATCTGCCGGCGTTCGCCGACGCTCTCGAGGAGTGGCTGCGGTCGCGGCAGGGCTGGCGGCCCAACGTGCTGAAGTTCTCGCTCAATCTGCTCGCCGACCTCAAGCCCCGCGCCTACACCCGCGACCTGGACTGGGGCGTGCGGGTGCCGCTGGACGGCTGGCGGGACCGCCCGGACAAGCGCATCTACGTCTGGTTCGACGCCGTGGTCGGCTACCTGTCGGCGTCGATCGAATGGGCCCGGCGCAGCGGCGATCCCGATGCCTGGCGGGCCTGGTGGCAAAACCCCGACGCGCGGTCCTACTACTTC
The DNA here is from genome assembly GCA_036497565.1 of Mycobacteriales bacterium. NCBI lineage: Bacteria > Bacillati > Actinomycetota > Actinomycetes > Mycobacteriales > Mycobacteriales bacterium. Next base: position 21,889 of record DASXJE010000017.1, on the reverse strand, counting down.
ATGGGCAAGGACAACATCGTCTTCCACGCCGAGATCTGGCCGGCGCAGCTGCTCGGCTACGACGGTGAAGGCGCCCGGGGCGGTACGCCGGGATCCCTCGGCCGCCTCAGCCTGCCCGACGAAATCATCTCGAGCGAGTTCCTCACCATGGAGGCCAGGAAGTTCTCGTCGTCGCGCGGCGTGGGCATCCTGGTGCGCGACTTCCTCTCCCGCTACGACCCCGACGCGTTGCGCTATTACCTCGCGGTCGCGGGACCCGAGACGCATGACACGGACTTCACCTGGTCGGAATTCCTGCGTCGCAACAACGACGAACTCGTCGCCGGGTGGGGCAACCTCGTCAACCGCTCGGTGTCGATGGCGGCCAAGAACATCGGCAGTGTGCCGGAGCCCGGCGAACTGTCCGATGTGGACAGAGAAATCCTCGCTGCGTCGCGGCACTCCTTCGACACCGTCGGTGGTCTGCTCGCGAAGTCGCGGCAGAAGGCGGCCATCACCGAGGTGATGCGGGTGGTCGGCGACGCCAACAAGTACCTCTCGGACCAGGCGCCCTGGAAGCTGCGCACGTCCGACCCGGCCCGGATGGAGTCGGTGCTGCACGTCGCGCTGCAACTCGTCGACGACTGCAAGGTGATGCTCACGCCGTTTCTCCCACACTCGGCGCAGCGGGTGCACGAGCTGCTCGGCAACACCGGCCGGTGGACGAGCAGTCCGGAGCTGCGTGAGGTCGACGAGGAGGGCGGCCGGCGTTACAGCATCCTCACCGGTGACTACGACACCGAGGCGCGATGGGAGTCGACACCGATCCGTCCGGGAACGCCGTTGCGGCCGCCGACACCTGTCTTCACCAAGCTCGATCCGTCGATCGTCGACGAGGAGCTCGCCCGGCTCACCGACCGTGCCTGATCACCGGTGAGTGGTTCGCGGGAGCGGGGGGTGCCGCCGCCGGCGCCGCAGCCGTTGCCCGCCGACGCGGTCGACTCGCACTGCCACCTCGACGCGATGGGCTGCCGGGACGACGCCGACGTGGCCCGCGTGGTCGCGGCGGCGCAGGCGGTGGGGATTCGACGGGTGGTGACCGTCGGCGACACCATAGCCAGCTCACGCTGGTGCGCGGAAACGGCGGCCGGTCATCCCGACGTCCACGCCGCGGTCGCCGTGCACCCCAATGAGGTCGGGGAGCTGACCGAGGACGGCTACGCCGAGTTGGCCCGGCTGGCAGCGCTTCCGCAGGTTCGCGCCGTGGGGGAAACCGGGCTCGACTACTACTGGGGACGAGTCGACCCCGCGGAGCAGAAGGCGGCCTTCCGGCGGCACATCGCGCTGGCGAAGGACGTCGGCAAGCCGCTGGTGATCCACGACCGCGACGCGCACGACGACGTACTGGCGATCCTCGACGAAGAGGGCGCACCGCGCGCGACGGTCATGCACTGTTTCTCCGGGGACCGCGCGCTGGCGCAACGTTGTGTCGACGCCGGTTACGTGCTCAGCTTCGCCGGCACGGTGACGTTCAAGAACGCACCCGCGCTGCGGGAGGCGGCGGCGGTGGTCCCGCCGGGGCAGCTGCTCGCGGAGACCGACGCACCGTTTCTCACCCCGATGCCCTACCGCGGACGGCCCAATGCTCCGTATCTTCTGCCGCTCACGATCGGCGTGCTCGCCGAAGTGACAGGCAGGCCGCTGGCCGAGCTCTGCGCGACGATGATCCGTACGGCCGAGGCTCTTTTCGGCCCCTTCTGAGGTAGCTTGGGAGCGCAGGACGAGGAGGAATCTCGTGGCCGCCGTCAGCGTCCGCTACATCGTTCACGACATCGATGCCGCGATCGCGTTCTACTGCGAGCGGCTCGGTTTCCGCGAGGTGATGCACCCAGCTCCGGCCTTCGCCATGCTCGTGCGGGGTGACCTGCGTCTCCTGCTCAGTTCGCCGGGTGTTCCGGGTGGGCCCGGCGGTGGGTCCCAGGCGATGCCCGACGGGACGCGTCCGGAGCCGGGTGGGTGGAACCGGATCTCGCTCGAGGTGTCCGACCTCGCGGCGCAGGTCGACGCACTGCGCCGGGCCGGGGTGCACTTCCGCAACGACATCGTGACCGGCGTCGGCGGTAACCAGATCCTGCTCGACGACCCGTCCGGCAACCCCGTCGAGCTGTTCGAACCGACGTTGCCCGAGGCGGCGCAGTCCTCGTCCTGACGCCCCGCACTCGTCGTTGGGTCCGCACCGAACTCATTCCCGCGTCCCATTCCGCGTCGACGTGACGTTGATGCGGCTAGAGCGCTTGAACGTGACGTTCAAGCGGAATGGGCGCCGGGGCGGCTCTCCGAATGGGGGCCGGCGTCAGCCGGAGCTGAGGCGGCCGCCGGTTGGTGAGCGGCGACATCGTGCGCCGTACTCGCATCCACGGGGCAGATCGGCGAGTAGGACGCACGATGTCGACCGGCACCTGCGACGTACGCGGCGTACGGCGTAGTTGCGTCCGCACCAATCTCATTCCGCGTGAACGTGACGTTGATGCGGCTAGAGCGCTTGAACGTGACGTTCAAGCCGAATGGAAGGGCCTAGGCGGACTCCGGCCGGATCTCAGGGTTGCGTTCGGGGCGATCCCCGATGTGCCGCCCCCTTCCTCGTCGAGAGCATCAACGAGGAAGGGAGGCGGCCATGCATGTAGCGCAGGAGGTGGGGTTTTCCCCACCCCGGTTCCGGATATCAGCCCCATCGTCATCGGCCGCCTTGACCGGAAGCCTGAAGTGGTCAGGCGATCGAGAGAGGGCGGCGGCGATGGCGGAGTACGGCGCAGGACGGGCGGGTGCGCGATGACCGCACTTGCTCTCGTCGCGGCGGTCGCGGCGGCGCTCTGTTACGCGGTCGCTGCGGCTCTCGAGCAGATCCAGGCCGAGGCCGACCGGGGCCGCGACGTCGTCCGCTCATTCCTGCTCTGGCGACTGATGCACCAGCGCCGCTGGCTGCTCGGATTCGGCATCGGCGGTCTCGGCGCCGGGCTGCACCTGCTGGCCGTCGCCCTCGCGCCGCTCGCACTCGTCCAGCCGATCGTCGTCCTGACGGTGGTGTTCGCCGTACCGCTGGGTGCGGCCCTGCGCCGCCGCCGACCGACCAAGACCGAGATGGTCGCCGCGATCGCCGTGGCGGCGGGGCTTGCGATCGTCGTGACGACGGTACGGACGACTGCGGAGGTTCCCCGGCCGGCGGGGGGTTCGGTCGCACTTGCCGCCGTCGTCGTCGCCACCTGCGTCACCTTGATCCTGCTGGTGGCCGCACGGGTCTCCGGCTCTGCGCGCACCGTTCTCCTCGCCGGTGCGGCCGCGGCGCTGTTGGGTCTCGGCTCGGCGCTGGCCCGCACGCTGCTGGCCTCCGACCTGTCGTGGGCGACGATCGTCGCGTGGGGTACGCCGCTGCTCGCCGGCTGCGCGATCGCCGGAACCTCGCTGGAGCAGACGGCGTACAAGTCCGGGCGACTCGCGGTCACCGTCGCGGTGATGACGGTGATCGACCCCCTGGTGGCGATCGGGATCGGCGCCGGCGCGCTCGGCCAGCCCGTCCGGTTCACGATGCCCGCGATCACCGCGCTGGCCGCCGCAATGGTGGTGACCGGCGTGATCACCCTCGCGCGGCACACCTTCCCGGCGGTGCCCGCAGCCCAGCCCGAGCCGGCGCGGCGCGCCGTCGTTCCGGTGGGGGCAACACGATGACCATCACCTGCGAGCGGGGCGGCGTCCCGGACCCGGTCCGGGACGCCGTCTCTGCACCACCATCGCGATCGGGTGGCAAGCAGATCCGTACGGCGCTCCTGTGGGTCGGCGGCGCCGCGACCTGCGGGCTCCTCGGCTGGCAGTTGCACACCGTCGACCTCTCGACGCTCGGGTCGATGCGTGCCGGGTGGGTCGCGCTCGTGGTGGCCGCGATGGTGCTGTCCCTGCTGGGCGCCGCGTACAACCTCATCGGCTTCACCCCGACCAGACTCCCGGTCCGCCGGACCGTGGCGGTCCAGACGGCGGCGTCGTTCACCCGGGTGCTCACCCCGTCGGGCATGGGCGGCAACGTGGTCAATGCGCAGTACCTGCGGCGCCACGGCACCCCGACCCCGCTGGCCGTGGCGTGCGTGGCGATCGCGCAGCTGGGCCAGTTCGCGATGACGATCGTGCTGGTCGCGCTGATCGGGCTGGCCACCGGCTCGGGCACCGGCCTCGGCAGCCATGTTCCGGTCGTGGCCGCGGTCCTCGGCGGGCTCGTGCTGCTCGCCGGCGCGCTCGTCGTGGTGGGCCGGCGGGTGCCGCGGGTCGGCGCGCTGCTCGACGGACCTCGGGCCAGCCTAGCGATGCTGGTCGAGCACGCCCGGCGGCGGCCGCTGATGGTCGCGATCGGGCTGGGCGGCTCGCTCCTGCTCACGGTCGCTCTCGTCGGCGCGCTGGAGGCGAGCGTCCACTCGTTCGGCGGGAACGTCAGCCTGCTCACGGTCGCCGTGGTGTTCCTGACCGGGTCCGCGGTCGGCTCGATCGTCCCGACCCCCGGCGGGATCGGCGCCGTCGAATCGTCGCTGATCGCCGGGCTCACCGCGGCCGGGCTGGCCTCGGCGATCGCCGTACCGGCGGTCCTGCTGTTCCGGCTGGTGACGGTGTGGCTGCCGCTGCCGATCGGCTGGGCGTCGCTGCGTTCGCTACGCCGGCGCGGACACCTGTGACCGGCCGGGCAGGCTCGCCTCGGCGAGTGTGTGCTGCGGATCCACTCCGTCGTCGAGGATCCGGCCCAGCGCCGCCAGCAGCGGCAGCGCGTCGGGGGCAAGCCGGTCCGTGGCCTGCAGTGCGGTGCCCAGTTCGGCGGCGAGGGGGAGGGCCGCCGCTCCCTCGACGGTCTGGCCCGCGCGGTGCATGACGGTGAGCGCGGCGCGCGGCCGTTCTCCGGCGCCGATGCGGGCGCCGTACACCTTGTTGCGGCCGGACAGCCCGGTCACCTCGAGGTCTCCCGCGCCGGGCAGGCCGTAGACGGTCGCCGGGTCGCCGCCGAGCGCGTCGCTCAAGGACCGCATCTCGCGGAGTGCCCGGGCGAACACGGCGGACTTGAGGTTGTGCCGCGGCGATCCGGCCGCGTCGCCGAGCCCGTCGCAGATGCCGAGGGCGATCGCGTAGACGTTCTTCATCGCCGCGGTGATCTCGACACCGACGACGTCGGAGGAGGGTTCGATGCGATAGCTGTCGGTGGCCAGCATCGAGGCGACCCGCCGTAGCGCGGCGGATTCGTCGCTCGCATAGGTGGTCGCGGTCGGGTCACCGGCCGCGACCTCGTTGGCCTTGCAGGGTCCGCCGGCGACGATCAACGGGATGTCGGCTCCGATGACCTCCCGCAGCAGCGGGGGGAAGAGCGCCACGGCGCCGTCGCCGTCACGGCCGAAGCCCTTCGTCGTCACGAGCACGGGCGTGCCGGCGCGCAGGTGGTCGGCGGCCTGCCCGGCGATGTCCAACGCACCGTCGGAGGAGATCGCCAGTACGACGAGGTCGGCGCCCTCGAGCGCGTCCGGCAGGTCCTCGGCGGAGTAGGTGGCGACCGCGCGATCCACCCGCAGGCCGAGCCGCGGATGCTGCTCATCCCGCCTGATGACGGCCAGGATGTCGGTGTCCAGCGAGGTCCCCCAGAGCCGGACCCGGTGGCCACCCGCGAGGGCGGGGGTGGTGAGAGCGGTGCCCATGGCCCCGGCCCCGAGGATCGTGACGGTGTGACTCATGCGGTTCCCTTCGCGGTCGACGTCGCCTTCTCCAGCAGCGGGAAGATCTCCGCGAGTTGCGGATACAGGCGGCGGTAGGCCGCATACAGCGGCTCGTAGGCTTCCTCGGCGTCGGCCGGTTCGACGACTCCGGTGAACGACGCCATGGCCGCAGCCGCGGCGCCGATGTCCGCCTCCCCGTGCAGCCCGATCGCGGCGGCGGCGAGCATCGCGGCGCCCAACGCGCTCACCTCCTCCTCCGCGCAGACCTGCACGGGTCGCCGTGTGACGTCGGCGACGATCTGCAGCCACAGGTCGCTCCGGCTCCCCCCGCCCATTGCGCGGAACTCGGTGATCGGTCCTGCCTCGCCGTCGTGCCACGACTCGAGACCGTCGATCTGCAGCCGCAGCTCGAGCGCTGTCGACTCGAGGATCGACCGGTAGAGATGCGGGCGGCCGTGACTGCCGCGCCATCCCACCACCGCCCCGCGCGCCAGCGGATCCCAGTACGGCGTCTGGGCGCTGTTCCAGTAGGGCAGGGTCAGCAGACCGTCCGACCCGGGCGGTACGTCGGCCGCGGCCCGCGCCGTTTCGGCGTCCGGGACCCCGTCGTCGGAGCCGCCGCCGAACTTCTCCTCGAGCCACCGCACGAGATAGGTGCACGACGACAGCAGCATCTCGCCGGTGTACGCCGTCGGGAGCGGGTTGATCAGGGTGCGGAACTGGCGGCCCCACCCGTAGTCGGCCAGGTGGATTCCGGTGGCCATCGCCGTACCGAGGTTGAGGTATGCCGGCCCGGGTCCGGTGACGGCGGCACCGAGCCCGGCGCACTGCCCGTCCCCGGCACCGGCGACGACGGGGATCCTCGCCGGCAGGGAGAGCTCGTCGGCGAGCCGTGGGTGCAGTGTCCCGACGATGTCGCCGGGAGCCACCAGCGCGGGGAGCTGGCCGGCGTCGACACCGGCGATCTCCAGCAGTTCGGGTGCCCACCGGCGGGTGCGCATGTCGAGCAGCCCCAGCGGGTCGGCGGACGCGACGCTGGTCGCGTAGCGGTCGGTGAATCGCCACAGCAGATAACCACCGGTGTCGACGACGCGGTGGCTGCGGGGCAGCGTCTCGGGTTCGTGCCGGCGCAGCCAGGCGAGCTTGTAGAGGGCGGGCGTCACGTCCGGCGGCTTCCCGGACAGGGCGTGCACCGCCTCCGTGCCGTAGTCGGCGATCTCCGCACCCGCCCGGCCGTCGACCCACAACAGGGCGGGCCTGATCGGGTCGCCGGCGTCGTCGAGGCAGGCGAAGGATTCCCGCTGGTGGGTGACGCCGATCGCCCCGATCCGGGTGCGGTCGACCTGCTCGACGGCGTCGCCGAGTGCGGCCAGGGTGGCGCTCCACCAGTCCCGCGGATCCTGCTCGTGCCAGCCGGGGTGGGGCATCGCCATCGGCAGGCTGCGCCGGCCGACCGCGACGGACCGACCGGTGGCGGTGTAGACCACCGCCTTGACCGCGGTCGTCGAGGCATCGATCCCGACGACCAGCGGCGAACTCGCGGCATTCATGTGGCGGCAGCGTACCGACCTGACGTCGGGGCGCGGCCGACCTGTAGACCTAGACGGGTGGATGACGGGTTGCTGGGGCCGACGGACGTCCGGCGCCTGGCCGCGGGCCTCGGCCGCTCGCCGACCAAGGTGCTGGGCCAGAACTTCGTGCACGACGCCAACACCGTGCGCCGGATCGTGCGCACCGCCGCACTGCGCCCCGACGACGTCGTCCTCGAGATCGGTCCGGGTCTCGGATCGCTCACGCTGGGGCTGCTGCCCGCCGCCGCAGCGGTGATCGGTGTGGAGATCGACCCGGTCCTCGCCGGCGCGCTGCAGTCCACTGTGGACGAACGGCTTCCGGCGTACGGCGACCGGCTCACCGTGATCACCGCCGATGCGTTGACGCTGCAGTCCGTGCCGGACGAGCCGACGGCGCTGGTCGCCAACCTGCCCTACAACGTCGCCGTACCGGTGCTGCTGCATCTGCTGGAACTGATGCCGTCACTGCGCCGGGGCCTGGTGATGGTGCAGGCCGAGGTCGCCGCACGGCTCGCAGCGTCGCCGGGATCGCGCACCTACGGCGTGCCGTCGGCAAAGACGGCTTGGTACGCCGAGGTCGCCCGCGCCGGAGCGGTGCCGCGCACCGTCTTCTGGCCCGCCCCCAACGTCGACTCCGGCCTGGTGTCCTTCCTCCGCCGTGATCCGCCCGCCGATGCGGACCGGGTGGCGACGTTCGCGGTGATCGACGCGGCGTTCGCCCAGCGGCGCAAGACCCTTCGCTCGGCCCTGGCCGGTTGGGCCGGGTCGCCCGCCCGCGCCGAGGCGGCGCTACACAGCGCCGGGATCGATCCGGGTCTGCGCGGCGAAGCGCTCGACATCGCGGCCTTCGCCCGCATTGCCGCCGTAGGGCCGCCCCCGTCCGGGAGCTAGCATCGGGCGCAGGCGCTCAGCCGACCGGTATCCGTGCAAGGAGGACTCGCAGATCGTGACGCGTCTGGTCGGTGTGCCCGAGCCGGTCACCGTCCGGGTCCCCGCCAAGGTCAATCTCCACCTCGCCGTGGGCGAGCCGCGGCCCGACGGCTACCACGACCTGGTCACCGTCTTCCACGCCATCTCGCTCTACGACGAGGTGACCGCGACCCCGGCCCACGACCTCACCCTGACCGTGCACGGCGAGGGCGCCGCCGAGCTGCCCGACGACGCGGACAACCTCGCGTGGAGGGCGGCCGCGCTGCTGGCCCGGCGTACCGGCGTCGATCCGGCCGTGCGTCTCGAGCTGTCGAAGGGGATCCCGGTCGCCGGCGGGCTGGCCGGGGGGAGCGCCGACGCGGCGGCGACCCTCGTCGCCTGCGACGCGCTCTGGGGGACCGGGCTGGCCCGCGCGGAGCTGCTCGAGCTCGCCGCGGAGCTGGGCAGCGATGTCGCGTTCGCCCTGACCGGCGGGACCGCCCTGGGCACCGGCCGGGGTGACCAGCTGACCCCGGTATTGGCCGCCGGTCGCTGGCACTGGGTGCTCGGGATCGCCGACGGCGGCCTGTCCACCCCCGCGGTCTACGCCGAGCTCGATCGGCTCCGCGAGAAGCGGAACGCCGAACGGATCGGCGCACCGGACGGACTCATCAACGCGCTGCGCACCCGCGACCCGGCCCGCCTCGGGCAGCTGCTGGCCAACGACATGGCGGCCGCGGCCCGCTCGCTGCGGCCTTCGCTGGCTCGTACGCTGCGGGCCGGCGATGAGCTCGGCGCGCTCGGCGGGGTCGTCTGTGGGTCCGGGCCGACCTGCGCCTTCCTGGTGCGGTCGGCGGATGCGGCGATCCGGCTGGCCGCGGCCCTGTCCGGGACCGGGGTGTGCCGCACCGTGCGGACCGCGCACGGCCCGGTCTCCGGTGCCCGGCTGGTCGGCGAGGGCGGCTAGCCGGTGCCGGCCAACCTGGTCAATCTCGAATCGGTCGGCAAGGCGTTCGGTGCAGCGCCGGTGCTCACCGACGTCTCCCTCGGCGTCGCGACGGGCGAGCGGATCGGAGTCGTCGGCCGCAACGGTGGCGGCAAGACCACCCTGCTCGAGGTGATCACCCGACGCGAGTCGCCGGACCGCGGCCGGGTGACCCACGCCCGTGGCCTGCGGCTCGGCGTACTGCCGCAGGGCCCGGCCCTGCCGGAGAGCGGCACGGTGCGCGAGGTCGTGCTGCACGCCGACGCGTTCGCCGCCGAGCACGAGTGGGCCGGCGACGCGGGCGTCCGTGCGGTGCTCGACGGGCTGGGGCTGCCCGGCCTGGGCCTCGACTCGGACGTATCGGCGATGTCGGGTGGTGAGCGGCGCCGGGTCGCCCTGGCCGCCCGGCTGGTGCACGACAGCGACCTGCTCGTGCTCGATGAGCCGACCAACCACCTCGACGTGGAAGGCGTGTCGTGGCTCGCCGGGCACCTGAAGTCCCGGCCCGGCGCGCTGCTCGTCGTCACGCACGACCGCTGGTTCCTGGACGAGGTGTGCACCGCCACGTGGGAGGTCGCCGATGGCGCCGTCCACCCGTACGACGGCGGCTACGCGGCATACGTGCTCGCCCGCGCCGAGCGGGACCGGCAGGAGGCGGCGTCGGAGGCCCGGCGATCCAATCTGCTGCGCAAGGAACTGGCCTGGCTGCGTCGCGGGCCGCCGGCGCGGACCAGCAAGCCGCGGTTCCGGATCGCCGCCGCGCAGGAACTGATCGCCGACGAGCCGCCGGCCCGCGACGCCGTGGCGCTGCAGACCTTCGCGACGCGGCGGCTCGGCCGCACGGTCTACGACCTCGAGGACGTGACGGTCCGGCTCGGCGACCGGGTGCTGCTCGACGACGTGTCATGGCAGGTCGGACCCGGTGACCGGATCGGCGTGGTCGGGGTCAACGGGTCCGGCAAGACGACACTCCTGCGGTTGCTCACCGGAGACCTCGCGCCGCAGTCCGGCCGGGTCGTGGTCGGCAAGACGGTGCATCCGGCGTACCTCTCCCAGGAGGTCGCCGAGCTGCCCGCCAGGCTGCGCCTGCTGGAAGCGGTGGAGGAGGTGGCCCGCTCGGTGACGGTGGCCGGGGTCGAGCTGTCCGCCTCGCAGCTGGCCGAGCGGTTCGGCTTCGGTGCGGACCGGCAGTGGACCCCGGTCGCCGACCTCTCGGGCGGTGAACGGCGGCGGCTGCAGCTGCTCCGGCTGCTGATGGCCGGACCCAACGTGCTGCTTCTCGACGAGCCCACCAACGATCTCGACATCGACACGCTGACCGCGCTCGAGGACCTGCTCGACTCGTGGCCCGGCTCGGTCGTCGTCGTGAGTCACGACAGATATCTGGTCGAGCGGGTCTGCGACACCGTGGTCGCTCTGCTCGGCGACGGATCGCTGGCGGCCCTGCCCGGCGGCGTCGAGGACTACCTGGCCCGGCGCCGTACCGTCGCGAAGGCCACCGTCGGCGGGACCCGGACCCGGCGCGGTGACTCACGCGGGACCCGCAAGGAGCTGGCCCGGCTCGAGCGCCGGCTCGCCACCCTCGAACGGTCGGAGGCCCGGCTACATCGGGAACTGGCCGCGCACGCGACCGACTACGACCGGGTCGCCGAACTCGACGCCGAGCTGCGCGAGATCCACACCGAACGCGACACGACCGAGACGGAGTGGCTCGAGCTCTCCGACGACTCGGCCGGCTAGCCGGGCTCAGCGACCCGTTCGGACCCGCAGGCGTGGCTTCTGCTCCAGGTGGGACAGCCCGTTCCAGGCCAGGTTGACCAGGTGGGCCGCCACCTGGTCCTTCTTCGGTGAGCGCGCTTCGAGCCACCACTGGCCGGTCAACGCGACGCTGCCGACGAGCGCCTGCGAGTAGAGACCGGCGAGCTTCGGGTCGAAACCGCGTGACTTGAACTCGCGGGCGAGAATGTATTCCACCTGGCTCGCGATGTCGCTGATCAGGCTGGAGAAGGTCCCGGTGCTGCTGGCGACCGGTGAATCGCGGACGAGGATCCGGAAACCGTCGGTCTCCTCCTCGATGTAGCCGAGCAGGGTCAGGGCCGCCTGTTCCAGCAGCTCCCGCGGCGGACCGGCGGACAGCGACTCGGTGAACCGGTCGAGCAGCCGGCCCATCTCGCGGTCCACGACGACCGCGTAGAGCCCTTCCTTGCCGCCGAAGTGTTCGTAGACCACGGGCTTGCTCACGCCCGCGCGGGCGGCGACCTCCTCGATGGAGGTGGCTTCGAAACCGCGTTCGGCGAAGAGGGTACGGCCGACGTCGAGGAGCTGCTGGCGGCGTTCCTTGCCGGTCATCCGGACCCGGACCCGCCTGGGTTCGCTCATCGTTCTCCCGTCCTCCCGCCCGGTCCGTCCGGCGTACGACGGGGTTGCGGGATCAGGCCGCGAGCTCCGTTTCCGTCTCCGTCGCGGGTGCGGGCGGCTTGGCGAGCTTGCCGGCGATCCGTTCCTTCGACGGCCAGCGGACGTCGGTCGCCCAGCCGAGCTTCTCGGTGAACCAGATCACCCGGGCGGTGGCGTCGAGCTGGCCGCGGAGCAGTCCGTGGCGGGCCGCCGTCGGGTCGGCGTGGTGGGAGTTGTGCCACGACTCGCCCAGGGACAGGATCGCCAGCGGCCAGAAGTTCGACGACTTGTCGCGCGAGGCGAACGGCCGTTCGCCGATCGTGTGGCAGATCGAGTTGATCGACCACGTGACGTGGTGCAGCACGCTGATCCGGACCAGTCCCGCCCAGAAGAATGCCGTCAGCGCGCCGGCCCACGACATCGTCCAGAGCCCGCCGATGAGCGCCGGCCCGAACAGGCTGAATACGAGGAAGAGCGGGAAGAGCTTGTTGATGCGGGCCAGATCCCGGTTGCGCATCAGGTCCGGAACGAAGCGCTCCTTGTTGGTGCGCTCGCGGTCGAACAGCCATCCGGTGTGCGCGTGGTAGAGGCCCTTGAGCAGCGCGCCGGTGGTGGGCCCGTAGCGCCACGGCGAGTGCGGGTCGCCCTCTTTGTCGGAGTAGGCGTGATGGCGGCGGTGGTCGGCGACCCAGCGGATCAACTCACCCTGGACCGCGAGGCTGCCGCCGGCGGCGAGCGCGATCGTCAGGCCCCGGTTCGCCTTGAAGGAGGTGTGGGTGAACAGCCGGTGGTAGCCCATCGTGATGCCGAACCCGGACACGACGTAGAACGCCAGGAAGATCACCAGGTCCGGCCAGGTCAGCCCCCAGCCCCAGAGCACGGGGATGGCGGCGACGAGGGCCACGAACGGCGCACCGACGAAGAAGTACAGCGCCGCTTGCTCGGCCGAGCCACGGCGACCGGTGACGACCGGCTTGGGTCCCGATCGCTGCTTCGCCCGGGTGCGAAGGGTGCCCGGCGACGAGCCCTCATCCATACCGTCGAACTGTGCTGCCTTCGGGGTGGTGACGAGGACGTCGGCCGCAGAGTCCAAAGCAGAGGGCTGCGCTCGGGTCATCGGCATCTCCCTAGCCTTGAGGTCACGACGCTACGCCACCGTAACCTACGGAAGCGTAGGTTTGGCAAGTCGCCACGGTCGGTTTCTTCCGCAGATCGGACGGGCCCTGAAGTGCGTTGCCCGTTCCACCCGTCCCGGTAATCGCTACCCGACCGCGCCACCCGACAAACAACGCGCGCCGCGGACCGGACCCCCTGCTGGACAAAACCCACTACTAGTGGGTTTTGTACGGCGCCAGCGGCGTGTCGTGGACCACAACCCACTAGTAGTGGGTTTTGTCCACGCGGGGCGCGAGGGCGGGCGGCGTGAACCCCGACGCGGCTGCATGACCAAAACGCACTCGGAGTGCGTTGTGGTCCGCGACACGCCGTACGGCGCCCCCAAAACGCACTCGGAGTGCGTTTTGGTCAGCGGGTCGGGGGAGCGGCGAGCGGAGCGGCGAGTGCGCGTGGGAACGCGCCGTTTCGGTCGCTTAGGCTGAGCGCTGAGCAGCACGCCCCGATGGGGGGTGGGGTAATCGGCAGCCCGCCGGCCTTTGGAGCCGTGCAATCTCGGTTCGAGTCCGAGTCCCCCAGCGACATCCAGGCACCGGTACGACGGGTGCGCCACACCCGTCGGAGGACTCGGCGCAACCGTCGTCACCTGGTATTGGTCTGTCGGTAACATGAGACGTCCCGACCGTCGACGAGGGGGAGTGCTGGTGTCCGACGCCCGCGTTGCCGCGGTCGTCGTCCTCGCGGCAGGCGAGGGGACCCGGATGAAATCGTCGGTCCCCAAGGTGCTGCACACCGTCGGGGGCCGCAGTCTGCTGGCCCACCTGCTGGCCGCCGCCGCGCCGCTGTCCGCCGAGCACCTCGCGGTCGTGGTCGGTCACCGACGCGACGACGTCACCGAAGCATTGACCGGTTCGGGTGCCGTGCCGGTCGTCCAGGACGAACAACGGGGTACGGGGCACGCGGTGCGGCTCGCCCTCGAGGAGCTGGGCGACATCGACGGCACCGTGGTGGTGCTGCCGGGTGACACCCCCCTGCTCACGACCGACACGCTGCGCCGCCTGGTCGAAGGTCACCAGCAGGCCGGCGCCGCCGCGACGATGCTGACCGCGCGGGTGCCCGACCCGACCGGCTACGGCCGGGTGCTGCGCGACGACACCGGCGCCGTACGACGCGTGGTCGAGCACCGCGACGCGACCGAGGCCGAGCTCGCCGTCGACGAGATCAACACCAGCGTCTGGGCGTTCGAGGCCGCGCCGCTGCGCGCCGCACTGGCAGGGCTGTCGAGCGACAACGCCCAGGGTGAGGAGTACCTCCCGGACGTGATCCCCGCGCTGCTGGCCGAGGGTCGCCGTGTCGCCGGGGTGCTCGCCGACGCGGCGGAGACAGCCGGCGTGAACGACCGGGTCCAGCTCGCGGACGCGGGACGGGAACTGCGCGACCGGACCCTCGTGGCCTGGATGCGCGCCGGGGTCACCGTGATCGACCCGGCGAGCACCTGGGTCGACGTGGACGTCGTGCTGAGCCGCGACGTGGTGCTGCACCCGGGTGTCCAGCTGCACGGTGCCACCCAGGTGGCGGAGGGCGCCGAGATCGGCCCCGACTGCACCCTGCGCGACACCATCGTCGGGGCCGGCGCGTCGGTCGTGCGCACCCACAGCGACCGGGCGGAGATCGGGGAGCTCGCCACGGTCGGCCCGTTCGCCTACCTCCGCCCCGGAGCGCGACTGGCCGGCGGCGTCCACGTGGGCACCTACGTCGAGATCAAGAACGCCGACGTCGGCGAGGGCAGCAAGGTGCCCCACCTGACCTACGTCGGCGACGCCACCATCGGCCGCGGCGTCAACATCGGCGCCTCATCGGTCTTCGTCAACTACGACGGCGTCACCAAGCGGCGCTCGGAGGTCGGCGACCAGGCCCGGACCGGGGCGGACAACACGTTCGTCGCGCCGGTCCGGATCGGCGCGGGCGCCTACACCGGGGCCGGCGCCGTGATCCGCGAGGACGTCCCGCCGGGCGCGCTCGCGGTTTCCGCCGGCCCGCAACGCACGATCAGCGGGTGGACCGAGCGCAAACGCCCGGACACCCCACCGGCCGAGGCGGCGCGCCAGGCCGGGGCCGAAACGGGGGACAATGAGCAGGAGCGGCCGGACACCGACGGCAGTTCCACCGATGATGGGGCGGATCGATGAGCAGCATCCAGAGCCAGAGCCGCAAGAGCCTCATGCTCTTCTCCGGTCGCGCCTTCCCCGAGCTGGCGGACGAGATCGGCAGTGAGCTCGGTATCACCTGCACGCCGGCGTCGGCGTACGACTTCGCCAACGGCGAGATCTACGTCCGCTTCGAGGAGTCGGTCCGCGGCTGCGACGCCTTCGTGGTCCAGAGCATGACGACGCCGATCAACCAGTGGCTGGTCGAGTCGCTGGTGATGGTGGACGCGCTCAAACGCGGGTCGGCCAAGCGGATCACGGTGGTGGTCCCCTTCTACCCCTACTCGCGACAGGACAAGAAGCACCGCGGGCGTGAGCCGATCTCCGCGCGGATGGTCGCCGATCTCTACAAGACGGCCGGAGCCGACCGGATCCTCACCGTCGACCTGCACACCTCGCAGATCCAGGGCTTCTTCGACGGCCCGGTCGATCACCTGTTCGCGCTGCCGCTGCTCGCCGACCACATCCAGCGGCGCTACGCCGGCGTCGACCTGTCCGTGGTCGCTCCGGACTCCGGACGGGTGCGGGTCGCCGAGCGGTGGACCGACCGGCTCGGCGGCTGCCCGCTGGCCTTCATCCACAAGACGCGCAACCCGCTGGTGCCCAACGAGGTGAAGGCCAACCGGGTGGTCGGCGAAGTCGCCGGCCGCACCTGCATCATCGTCGACGACATGATCGACACCGGCGGCACCACGACCGCCGCGGCCGACGCCCTGCTCGACGCCGGTGCCGCCGACGTGATCGCCGCATCCACGCACGGGGTGCTCTCCGGGCCGGCGGTCGACCGCCTCAAGAACAGCCGGATCAGCGAAGTGGTGATCACCAACACCCTGCCGATCCCACCGGAGCGCTGCATCGACAAGCTGACGGTGCTGTCGATCGCCCCGATGATCGCCCGCGCGATCCGTGAGGTCTTCGAGGACGGCTCGGTCACCAGCCTGTTCGACGGCGCCGCCGGCTGACGGTCGTCCTGCCCTGCACCCGCGCCCCGTCCAAGAGCGGCGCCGGGTACTCTTGATCGGTTGCCCGGCGAGGGAGTCCACGACGGCTCCGTGATCGACGGCGGTAGTGCGGAATTCTTCGCGGGCGCGCCGACAAGACCGCCCACCGCCGTACGAGGAGAGCCCGCCGTGCCTGAGCTTCGCATTCCCGCCGAAAAGCGTTCCGAGTTCGGTAAGGGTGCCGCGCGCCGGATCCGCCGCGCCAACCTGGTGCCGGCCGTGCTCTACGGTCACGGCGAGCCGCCGGTGCATCTGTCGATGCCCGGGCACGACCTGATGCTCGCGCTGAAGAACCCCAACGCCCTGCTGACGATCGTGACCGACGACGGCGACCACCTCGCCATCCCGAAGGCCGTGCAGCGCGACCCGATCAAGGGCTTCCTCGAGCACATCGACCTGCTGACCGTCCGTCGCGGCGAGAAGGTCACCGTCGAGATCGGCGTCGCCGTCCACGGAGAGGCGGCCCCGGACACCATGGTCAACCACGAGTTGACCACGCTGACCGTCGAGGCCGAGGCGACCCACATCCCCACCGGCCTCGAGATCAACATCGATGGTCTCGACGTCGGCGACCACATCTCGGCCGGCGACGTCCCGCTCCCGAGCGGGTCGACCCTGGTCACCGACGCCGAGCACGTCGTCGTTTCGATCCTCGCCCAGCCGACCGCCGAGGCGCTGGAGGCCGAGCTCACCGAGGCCGAGGCCGAGGCCGGTGTCGAGCGCGAGCAGGCGACCGAGGAGGAGCCCGCCGAGGCTGCCGAGGCGGGGGCCGACGAGGCCGCGGGCGGCGACGCCGCGTCGGACGAGTCCTGAGTCCCTTCGCCACCGCACCCGATGTCCGAGGTCTTCCTCGTCGTCGGCCTCGGCAATCCGGGTCGGCCCTACGCCGGTAACCGGCACAACGCCGGCTACCTGGTCGCCGACCGGCTGGCCGAGCGGATCGGTGGCCGGTTCCGCACCCAGAAGGCGCATCGTTCGCCCGGCCGGGCCGAGGTGCTCGACGGCCGCCTGGGCGGGGTCCGGGCGGTCTTGATCAAGCCGCAGGCCGCGATGAACGAGTCCGGTGGCCCGGTGGCCGGTGTCCGGACGTTCTTCTCGGTTCCGCTCGAGCAGGTCGTGGTGGTCCATGACGAGCTCGACCTGCCCTACGGCGCGATCCGGGTCAAGCAGGGCGGCGGCAGCAACGGACACAACGGACTCCGGTCGCTCACCCGTTCGCTCGGGGGCCCGGACTACACCAGGGTCCGGTTCGGGATCGGGCGGCCGCCCGGGAGACAGGACCCGGCCGACTATGTGCTGCGGGACTTCTCGGTCGCCGAGCGCCGCGACCTCGACCTGCATGTGGAACAGGCCGCCGACGCGGTGGAAGCGGTGCTGCTCCATGGCACCGATATCGCCCAGGAGAGGATCAACCCCTAGTCGGACCGCCACCGAGGTGGCCCCGCCGTCACCACACTGGGTGAACTTCTCCCGAGGTTGTTGCGCCAGACGAGTGACGTCCGTAGATTCCTTGGTGCACAGAGCGTGACGGAATGAGCGTGACAGCACCGTTGCCACCATTCGGGGCGGGGCTTTCGGTTCGCACCTGGTCGATGGGGGATCCGCGGGGGGCGCGGTGACAGGGAGAGCGAAAGCCCGCTTCGAATTGGGCTCATAACGCGTATAGCGTTATTCCTCCCCATCCGGGCGCGACCCGTACCTCGCGAGTGAATCGCGGCGTAACGTAGTCCTTCGCGTAGTAAAAAACACACAGTAGTGGTATGACTGCGGTTCGTCGTCGATGGGCTGTGAAACTTGAGAATCGACCGGCAATTCCGGAAACGGCCGCAGCCGATCTGCGGGAAGCCATAGAGTTTGGCCGATGTTTCCGCGGACCTGATCGGGTAGCCACACAGAGGGCACACAGGTCTTGCTGGTGAGGTGGGGGGACTTCGCGTGACTGCGCTAGACGTCGATGGTGTACAGGAGCTCGAGCTCGAGGCGCCGTCGGGGCGACAATCGCAGCAACGTGGCACCGAGCGCCGATGGCAGCGGCGTTACCGTCAGATGCTCGTCGCGCTGGACGCCGTCGTCGCGCTGGTCGCCGGCGGAGTCGCGTTCGCCGTGCGTTTCGGGACGGTCGACGACTCGACGCAGTCCTACCTGCTGATGAGCGTGCTTCTTCCGATCGCGTGGGTTGCCGCCGTCGGTCTGGCGCGGGCGTACGAAGCCAGATTCCTCTTCGTCGGATCCGACGAATACCACCGGGTTCTGCTCGCGGGACTTGCGTTGACCTCGTTGGTGGCCGTCGTCTCCTACGCCTTCCACATCGACCTCGCCCGCGGCTACGTCCTCGTCGCCCTGCCCGCGGCGACGGTCGCCGATCTCGCTGTCCGTTACGCCGCCCGCAAATGGGTGCACCACAACCGCCACACCCAGCAGCGGTTCATGAGCAAGGTGATGCTGGTGGGGTACGAGCGCGCGATCGCCGGAATGACCCGGCAGCTCAATCGCCAGCACTACCACGGCATGCAGGTCGTCGGGGCGTGCCTGCCGCCGCACCGTCCCTACCACGACCGGATCGACGACGTCGGTATCGACGTCTATGGCACCTTCCTCGACGTGGCCGATGCGGTCGATCGGGCCGGCGCGGACATGGTGGCGGTGCTCGCCTGTCCCGAGTTCGACGCCGAGGCGCTGCGCCGGCTCGCCTGGCAGCTGGAGAAGACCCAGGTCGACCTGCTCGTGGCCCCCGCCCTGATGGACGTGGCCGGCCCGCGGACGACGATCCGGCCGGTCGACGGCCTCCCGCTACTGCACGTCGAACACCCGAAGCTCTCCGGTGGACGCCGGTTGGTCAAGGAGCTCTTCGACCGCCTGGTCGCCGGCACCGCGCTGATCCTGCTCTCCCCGCTGCTGCTCGCGATCGGACTCGCCATCCGCTTCACCAGCCCCGGCCCGGCCCTGTTCCGGCAGGCGCGGGTGGGTAAGGACGGCACGACGTTCGGGGTCTACAAGTTCCGGTCGATGTACGCCGACGCCGAGGCGCGGCTGGCCGAGCTGCGTCGACTCAACGAGCACGACGGCGTCCTGTTCAAGATCCGCGACGACCCCCGCGTCACCCGGCTGGGCAAGCATCTGCGGCGCTACTCACTGGACGAGCTGCCCCAGCTGTTGAACATCGTGCGCGGCCAGATGTCGCTCGTCGGTCCCCGACCGCCGCTGCGTTCCGAGGTCGACCAGTACGCTGATGACGTCCATCGCAGGCTCGTCGTCAAGCCCGGGCTCACCGGGCTGTGGCAGGTCAGCGGCCGGTCAGATCTGTCGTGGGACGAGTCGGTACGGCTCGACCTGCGTTACGTCGAGAACTGGTCATTGGCCATGGATCTGCTGATCCTGTGGCGGACCGCTTTCGCCGTCGTCAAATCTTCTGGAGCCTACTGAATGAGCGACTCCCTCCTGGCCCGTCGGCTTGCCGACGAGGCCGGGAACCTCCTGCTCTCCGTACGGGACCGGATCGGGTTCGGGGACGGCCGGGCCCTCGGCTCGGCGGGTGACAGGCAGTCGCACGAGCTCCTGGCCCGGCAACTGGGCGACGCCCGTCCTGATGACGCCGTCCTGTCCGAGGAGGCCGCGGACGACGCCCGCCGGCTGTCCGCGTCGCGGGTGTGGATCATCGACCCGCTGGACGGGACCCGCGAGTTCGGTGAGGCCGGGCGGGTCGACTGGGCGGTGCACGTCGCGCTATGGGCCGGCGGCGATCTCGCGGCCGGGGCCGTGGCCCTGCCCGCGCAGGGAGTGACGTTCGCCACCGATACGCCGCCGGTGGTGCCCCCGCGCCCCGATCGACCGATGCGGATAGCGGTGAGCCGCACCCGCGCCCCGGCCGTCGCCGAGTCCGTGGCGGCGGCGCGTGGAGCCGAACTGGTGCCGATGGGATCGGCCGGCGCCAAGGTCGCCGCCGTGGTATCCGGCGAGGTCGACGCCTATCTGCACGCCGGCGGACAGTACGAATGGGACTCGGCCGCACCGGTCGCCGTGGCTCATGCCGCGGGGCTGTATGCCTCGCGAATCGACGGCACCGCGCTCGCCTACAATCTTCCCGATCCGCTTCTTCCCGACCTCGTGGTCTGCCGAGCCGAGTTGGCCTCGGAGCTGCTAGATGCCATAGCGGCCGCGCTGGCCGCCCGATGAGGAGAGAATGACCGTATGACGGAGACCGCGACCGACTACCGCCTCTCCCAGGTCGACACCCTCGAATCCGAGTCGATCCACGTGTTCCGCGAGGTCGCAGCCGAATTCGAGCGGCCTGTGCTGCTCTTCTCGGGCGGCAAGGACTCGATCGTGATGCTGCGCCTGGCGGAGAAGGCGTTCGCGCCGGCGCCCATCCCGTTCCCGGTGATGCACGTCGACACCGGCCACAACTTCCCCGAGACCATCGAGTTCCGGGACCGGCGGGTCGCGCAGCTCGGCGTACGGCTCGTGGTGGCGTCGGTGCAGGAGGCGATCGACTCGGGACGGGTCGTCGAAGGAACCGGCCGGCGGGCCAGCCGCAACCGGCTCCAGACGACGGCGCTGCTCGACGCGGCGGAAAAGCACCGCTTCGACGCGCTCTTCGGCGGGGCCCGACGCGACGAGGAGAAGGCCCGGGCCAAGGAGCGGATGTTCTCCTTCCGCGACGAGTTCGGTCAGTGGGATCCGAAGAACCAGCGGCCGGAGCTGTGGAACCTCTACAACACCCGGGTCCATGCAGGGGAGAGCATCCGGGTCTTCCCGCTCTCCAACTGGACCGAGCTCGACGTCTGGGACTACATCGCCAAGGAGGGCCTCGACATCCCCTCCATCTACTTCGCCCACAAGCGCACCGTCTTCGAGCGCGACGGCATGCTGCTCTCCGACAACCCGTACCTCCCGGCGGAGGACGACGAGGTCCGCTACGAAACGACCGTCCGCTACCGAACAGTGGGGGACATGACCTGTACGGGCGCCGTCGAGTCCGACGCCGGCACGGTCGATGCGATCATCGCGGAGATTGCCGCCACCCGGATCACCGAACGAGGCGCGACCCGCGCCGACGACCGCACGAGCGAAGCCGCGATGGAAGACCGTAAGAAAGAAGGATACTTCTGACCATGGACATGCTCCGGTTCGCCACGGCGGGATCCGTCGACGACGGCAAGAGCACGCTCATTGGGCGGCTCCTCTACGACTCGAAGGCGATCTTCGAGGATCAACTGGTCTCGGTGGAACGCACCAGTCGCGACCGCGGCGACGAATACACCGACCTCGCGCTGCTCACCGACGGCCTGCGGGCCGAACGTGAGCAGGGCATCACGATCGACGTCGCCTACCGATACTTCGCCACCCCACGACGCAAGTTCATCATCGCCGACACCCCTGGCCACATCCAGTACACCCGCAACATGGTCACCGGTGCGTCGACGGCCGACCTCGCGATCATCCTGGTGGATGCACGCAAGGGCCTGCTCGAGCAGAGCCGGCGGCACGCATTCCTCACCACGCTTTTGCGCGTGCCGCACCTCGTGCTGTGCGTCAACAAGATGGACCTCGTCGACTACGACATGAACGTCTTCGAGAAGGTCCGCCAGGAGTTCACGGCCTTCGCCGCCAAGCTCGACGTCGGCGACCTCACGGTGATCCCGATCTGCGCACTCGAGGGCGACAACATCGTCAGCCGGTCGGAGAACATGCCGTGGTACGACGGCCCGTCCCTGCTGCACCACCTGGAGAACGTGCACGTCGCCTCCGACCGCAACCTCGTCGACGTCCGCTTCCCCGTCCAGTACGTCATCCGGCCCAAGTCCGCCGAGTTCCACGACTACCGCGGTTACGCCGGGCAGGTCGCCGGAGGCGTCCTGAAGCCCGGTGACGAGGTGATGGTGCTGCCCTCCGGCCTACGGACGCGGATCGCCGCCATCGACACCGCCGACGGTCCGGTGGAGCAGGCCTTCGCCCCGATGTCGGTCACCCTGCGGCTCGAGGACGACCTCGACAT
>DASXJE010000016.1 GCA_036497565.1 Mycobacteriales bacterium | reverse complement strand
CGACGGGCGGGAGGTGCTCCTCGAAGGCTATGCGCACGTAGCGACGATCCCCGGGCTGATGATCTTCATCGTTGCGATCGCCTTCAACTTGCTCGGCGACGGCATCCGGGACGCCCTCGACCCGCACAAGCAGACGGGAAGCCGCAATTGACCAACGATCCGCTACTCAAGGTGACCGGCCTGCGGACGCATTTCTCGTCCGAGCACGGCACGGTCAAGGCCGTCGACGGCGTCGATTTCCAGATCGAGCGGGGCGGAATCCTCGGTGTGGTCGGGGAATCCGGCTCGGGTAAGTCCGTCACCGGTCTGTCGATCCTGCGGCTGCTCGGTTCCCGCAACGCCACCATCGCCGGCGGGCAGATCCTCTTCCACGGCGAGGATCTGCTGACCAAGAGCGATCGCGAGATGCGGGAGATCCGCGGCAAGAAGATCAGCATGGTCTTCCAGAACGCGATGACCGCGTTGGACCCGTTCTTCCGGGTCGGTGACCAGCTGGTCGAGGTCATCCGGCTGCACCAGCGGGTCGGCAAGCGGGAGGCGAAACTCAAGGCGCTGGAAGCGATGGAGCTGGTCCGGATTCCGGAGGCGTCGCGGCGGCTGTCCAGCTATCCGCACCAGCTCTCCGGCGGGCAGCGGCAGCGGGTGATGATCGCGCTGGCCCTGTCCTGCGGGCCGGACCTGCTCATTGCCGACGAGCCAACCACCGCGTTGGACGCGACGGTGCAGAAGCAGATCATCGACCTGCTGGCCGAGGTCAACCGGGAACTGGGCACCGCGATCCTGATGATCACCCACGATTTCGGTGTGGTGGCGCGACTGTGCCGGACGGTCGCGGTGATGTACGCGGGCAAGATCGTGGAGTCCGGCGACGTCGCGACGGTGCTGGAAAAGCCTCAAGACCCGTACACCCAGAAGCTGCTGGGCTCCGTGCTGCGCCTGCGTTCGGAGGTACGCCGTGTCAGCGCGTGACGTGCTCGTCGATGTGCAAGACCTGCGGAAGGTGTACCGGACACCGGGCGCGTTCGGGAAGGGCACCGAGTTCGTCGCGGTGCACGGCGCCTCGTTCCAGGTCGAGCGGGGAGAGACATTCGGCCTGATCGGCGAATCCGGCTCCGGCAAGACGACCGTCGGCCGAATGCTGCTGCGGCTGTTGGAGCCGACCAGCGGATACATCGAGTTCGATGGCTACGAGGTGCTGGCGCTGACCCGGCCGCGACTGCGCGCGTTGCGGCGGCGGATGCAGATCGTGTTCCAGGACTCCGGTTCCGCGTTCAACCCCCGACTGTCGGTCGGCGAGCAGGTCGCCTACCCGATGCGGAAGTTCGGGCTGCATCCGAAGGGCGAGGTGAAGGCGCGGGTCATCGAACTGCTGGAGAAGGTCGGCCTGCAGGCCGAGCAGGCGCAGCGGTACCCGCACGAGTTCTCCGGCGGGCAGCGCCAGCGGTTGGGCATCGCGCGGGCGCTGGCGGCAGAACCCGATCTGGTGGTGCTCGACGAGCCGACGTCGGCCCTCGACGTCTCGGTGCAGGGCCAGATTCTGGCGCTGCTGCGGGAGATCCAGGCCGAACGGGGGCTGACCCTGGTGCTGATCAGCCACAATCTCGCGGTCATTCAGCACATGTGTGATCGGGCGGCGGTGCTGCACCAGGGCGAGATCGTCGAGCAGGCGCCGGTGGACGAACTGTTCGGCTCGCCGCGGTCCGAGGTCACCCGGGAGCTGCTGGATGCCGTCCTGGAACCGGTGCTGCCATGACCCGGATGGACACTCTGCTGCCCAGCGTTTCCGAGGCCGCCACCGCAATCCGGGCAGGCACCCTGTCGCCGGTGGAGCTGACCCAGGCCGTGCTGGCACGTATCGAGCGGTACGACCCTCGGCTCGAGTCCTATGTGGAGGTGTACGCCGAGGAGGCGCTCGCCCAGGCGCGGGAGGTCGAAGCCGCGGTCAGCCGTGGTGACCGGGTCGGACTCCTGCCCGGCGTTCCGTTGGCGCTCAAGGATCTCTACGACGTCGCGGGCAAGCCGACGCTGTGCGGTTCGGCGGTCCGGGCCGGGCACCTCGCGGCGGAGGACTCGGCGGTCACCGGCCTGTTGCGGGCGGCGGGCGCGGTGCTCGTCGGCAAGACGGTCACCCACGAGTTCGCCTTCGGGGTGGTCTCCGCGCCGACCCGGAACCCGTGGAACCTCGACACCATTCCGGGCGGGTCCAGCGGCGGTTCGGCGGCGGCAGTGGCGGCCGGACTGTGCTTGGCCGCCATGGGCAGCGACACCGGGGGCTCGATCCGGATACCCGCCGGGCTGACCGGCCTGGTCGGGCTGAAGCCGACGTTCGGGCGGGTCAGCAAGCGGGGCGTCGCGCCGTTGTCCTGGTCGCTCGACCACACCGGACCGCTGACCCGCACGGTGCGGGACGCGGCGCTGGTGTTCCAGAGCATCACCGGCTTCGACCCCGCCGACCCGGACTCGGTCGACGAGCCGGTGACCAATGTGCTCGCCGGCCTGGATTCCGGGATCGACGGGCTGCGGGTCGGCGTCCCGGCCAACCACTTCTTCGACGGGTTGATGCCCGAGGTCGGGGACGGGGTACAGGCCGCGCTCGACGTCCTGGTCAGCGCCGGAGCGCGACTGGTGGAGGTGACCGTGCCGGACGTGGAGATTTCCAGTGAGGTGATCACCACGATCGTCGGCGTCGAGGCGGCGCTGATCCATCAAGAAGAAATGGCCATCCGGTCGCACGACTACACCGAGGACACCCGGACTCGGCTGATCGCCGGCGCCGCGATCCCCGGCACCGCCTACGTCGACGCCCTACACCGGCGACGGCGCATCGTGGCAGGTTTCCGATCCGCGTTGTCCGAAGTGGACATTCTGGCCACGCCGACGCTCCCGGTCACCGCGCCCCCGTACGGTTCGGTGCCGGGCGAGGTCATGCCGACGCTGAGCCGACTGACCGCGCCGCTGAACGCCGCCGGGCTGCCCGGACTCGCCGTGCCGTGCGGCTTCGCCGACGGGCTGCCGATCAGCATGCAGCTCATCGGGCGGCCGTTCGACGAGGCCACGATTCTGCGCGCCGGCGAGGCGTACCAGCAGCGGACCGACTGGCACACTCAGCAACCCCCGCTGACCGAGTGATGGGAGATCGAATGCCCCGAACGTTCCAAGGCGACGCACTGGAGCACGCCTTGCGCACCGCGCGCGTGGACCTGCCGCCCGAACGCGTCGAGATCGTCCGCCACACCGCGGAAGCGGTGTACGCGATGCTCGACCAGCTCGACACCCTCGAGCTCGGCGAGACGCCCCCCGCCACCGCCCTCAACGCCCGCTGGGAGTGACCGTGGAACCTTATGAGCTGACCCTCGCCGGAGCCGCCGAGAAGATCAAGGCGAAGGAGCTGTCCCC
>DASXJE010000015.1 GCA_036497565.1 Mycobacteriales bacterium | reverse complement strand
GCCGCCAACAAGGCGCCGACGCTGTTGGCCGGAATTGGCTACCGCGGACGCCGGCGGCGCATCATGGCCAGCCGCTCGCTGACCTCGGCCTCTTCGGCCTCAACCTCGGCGAGCCGCGCGTAGATGTGCTCGGTCTCGTCGCTCTGCGGTTTGACCTGCGCGACGGGCGCACCGTCGGCGAAAACGTCGACGTCGTACTGCGGTTCCCCGGAAAGGAGCAGTCCAGTGAGAATCGGGCCGGTCGGCTTGCCAGTTTCAGGATCGCGGTCGCGCGCCCTGGTGAAGGTGACCCGCGTCTCGAGCGGCACCTGCTCACCGTCGACGGTGACCGTGAGATGCACGGCGTCGTACGGCGTGCCAATTTCCTGGTTGCAATCGATCCTTCGTGTCATCGCCCTTTTCACCCTAGGGCGGCTCAGGCGCCTCCACCCAGCGTTCGCAGAGTTGCCCAGTCAGTCACCTTCACCCGTTTCCGTCCGTCGGCACTCCCACGCAGGATCTCCTCGGCGTCGATGGCCAACCATCCGTCGTAGGTCACCGCCTGCACCCCGCGTTCTTCGAGCAGAACTTCGATCGGTTCGCGACTTTCCGCACGATGCGCATCGGATCGCTGCTGGTCCGCGATCACCGCCCGCACGGTTTCGGCTGCGTCACCCTTGTTGGTCCCGATCACCCCGACCGGTCCGCGTTTGAGCCATCCTGCGACGTACTCTCCCGTGGCGTCACCCTCGTCACCGACGATCCGCCCGTCCTCGTTCGCGACCACGCCGCGGCTCTCGTCGAACGGGATTCCCGGCAACGGAATGCTCCGATAGCCCACAGCCCGTAGCACCAGCTGTACGGGGATCGTCTCGAAGCGGCCCGTTCCGCTGACCCGCCCGTCGGCGTCGAGCTCGGTGTGCTCCAGGCGCAGCGCCTCGACCCGATCGGTGCCGATGATCTCGACCGGACGCAGCCAGAACCGGAGCTCGATCCGCCGCGGCTTGCCGATCGGTTCCTGGCCCGCCCAGTTCTTGAGCACGGCCATGTTGCCCTTGGCCACCTTGTCGAGGACAGGTTCGTCGTCGCCCTGGGCGACCTCGGCGGGGTCGATCTCCACGTCGGCGCCGGACAGCTCGCCGAGCTCCCGGAGTTCCTTGGTCGTGAACTTCGCGTGCTCCGGCCCGCGTCGGCCGATCATGTGGAGCGTGCGGATCGAGCTGCCGGCGAGTACGTCGAGCACGTGCGGCGGCAGATCGGTGTGCTCCAGCTCCTTGACCGTCTTGGCGAGGATCCGGGTGACGTCGACGGCGACGTTTCCGACCCCGATCACGGCGACCGCCTCGGCGTCGAGCTCGAACGGTTGCTCGGCGTCGGGGTGCCCGCTGTACCAGTTGACGAAGTCGGTGGCCGAGTGGCTTCCGGGCAGGTCCTCACCCGGGATCTGCAGGGGCCGGTCGACCGCAGCGCCGGTCGCGTAGATCACCGCGTCGTAATGGCGCCGCAGGTCGTCGCGGGACAGGTCGACACCGAGATCCACGCCGCCGATGAAGCGCACCTTGCCGCCCTCGAACACGCGGCTGAGCACCGTGATGATCGACTTGATCTTGAGATGGTCGGGCGCGACGCCATAGCGCAGCAGCCCGTAGGGCGTCGGCAGCCGATCGAGGATGTCGACCTCGACCGGGAGGTCGTCCTGGGCGACGAGCGCGTCCGCCGCGTAGAGCCCGGCCGGGCCGGACCCTATGACGGCGACGCGTATTGGATCCTCCACCATGTCCCCCACATTAGGCTCACGGCACATCCACCCAATCGAGCGTCCGCTGCACGGCTTTCTTCCAGCCCGAATATCCGGCGGCGCGCTGCTCTTCGTTCCACTGTGGAGTCCACCGCTTCTCTTCGGCCCAGTTGGCCCGCAGCTCGTCGGTCGTCTTCCAGAATCCGGTGGCGAGGCCGGCGGCGTAGGCGGCTCCGAGGGCCGTCGTCTCGGCGACGGCCGGCTTGGAGACCACGACATCGAGGATGTCGGCCTGCGTCTGCATGCACAGCTCGTTGGCGGTCACGCCACCGTCCACCCGCAGCACGGTGAGGCCGACGCCGGAGTCCTGCGCCATCGCCTCGACCACGTCCCGGCTCTGATAGCCGATGGCCTCCAGGGTCGCCCGGGCCAGGTGCGCGCTCGTGTTGAAACGCGACAGCCCGACCACCGCCCCACGCGCATCCGACCTCCAATAAGGCGCGAAGAGCCCGGAGAAGGCCGGCACGAAGTAGACCCCGCCGTTGTCGGGCACCTGACGCGCGAGCGTCTCACTCGCCGCCGCGTCGGGGATGACCCCGAGCTGGTCCCGCAGCCACTGCACGGCCGAGCCGGTCACCGCCATCGACCCTTCCAGCGCGTAGACCGGGTCGCTGTCCCCGAAGCGGTAGGCCACGGTGGAGACCAACCCGTGCTCCGAGCGCACGATGTCCGTGCCGGTGTTCATCAGCAGGAAGTTGCCGGTGCCGTAGGTGTTCTTCGCGTCACCGACGTCGAAGCAGACCTGCCCGACCATCGCGGCGTGCTGGTCGCCCAACGCCGCGGTGAGCGGTACGGCGCCCCCTGCCACCTGCAGCTCGCCATACGCCGAGGGGTGTGACGACGGATGGATCGCCGGCAGCATCCGCCGCGGGATGTCGAAGAACCCCAGCAGTTCGTCGTCCCAGTCCAGCGTCTCCAGATCCATCAGCATGGTGCGCGACGCGTTGGTCACGTCGGTGACGTGCGCCCCCGTCAGGTTCCACAGCAGCCAGCTGTCGACCGTGCCGAACAGCGCATCACCGCTCTCGGCCGCAGCCCGGACGCCGTCGACGTGCTCGAGGATCCACGCGAGCTTCCCGCCCGCGAAGTACGTCGCCGGCGGCAGTCCGGCCTTGCGCCGGATCACCTCGCCGCGCCCGTCCCGCTCCAGGGCGGAGGCGATCGCGTCGGTGCGGGTGTCCTGCCACACGATCGCGTTGCACAGCGGCCGGCCGGTGCGGGCGTCCCACACGACGGTGGTCTCCCGCTGGTTGGTGATGCCCACGGCCGCGAGGTCACCGGCGGAGAGCTTGGCCTCCGACAACGCCGCGTCGATCGCGGTCCGGGTCCGCTGCACGATCTCCGCCGGATCGTGCTCCACCCAGCCGGCCCGGGGCATGATCTGCTCGTGCTCGGCCTGGTGCCGTCCCACTTCGCGCCCGGCATGATCGAAGATCATGAACCGGGTGCTGGTGGTGCCCTGGTCGACCGCTCCGACGAAGTCGCCCACTAGTTCCGATCCCTCACTTGAGGGCACCGGCCGTCATGCCGGCCTGCACCTGACGCTGGAAGAGCGCATAGACGACGAGCACCGGCAGCATCGAGATGGTCAGGCCGGCGAACAGCCCGCTCCAGTCGCTCTTGTAGCCCGAGCTGACCGCGAGGTTGGCGAGTCCCTGGGCGAGCATGTATTTGTGCGGGTCGGTCTCCAGCACGACCGGCAGCAGGTACTGGTTCCACTGCCCGAGCACGTTGAAGATACCGATGCTGACCAGGCCCGGCTTGGCCAGCGGCAACATCACGCGGAAGAAGGCGCCCCAGTGTCCGCACCCGTCGATGAACGCCGCCTCGGCGAGTTGATTGGGCAGCGTGCGGAAGAACGCCGTCAGGAAGAACACCGAGAACGGCAGCGAATACGCCGCGTAGATGACGATCAGCCCGGGCAGCGAGTTGGTCATCCCGAAGTTCTTGGCGACGAAGAACAGCGGGACGATCGCCAGGAAGATCGGGAAGGCCAGGCCGATGATGAAGAGGTAATAGACGATCCGGCTGCCGGGGAAGGTGTAGCGCGCCAACACGTAGGCGACCATCGACGACAGCAGCAGCGTGAGGAGCACGCCACCGATGACGACGATCAGGGTATTGGTGAAGTAGCGGCCGATGCCGGCGTTGTCCCAGGCGCGGACGTAGTTGGTGAACTGCGGCTTCGACGGCAGCGTCCACGGGCTGGTGAAGATCTCCTTGTCGGTCTTGAGCGAGGTGAAGACCATCCACAGCAGCGGAAACGCGACCAGGACCCCCCACACGATCAGGAAGCCGTGGGAGAAGACATTCAGGACGCCGAAGTCGCCCTTCTCCCGGGGCGGTCGACGGCCGCCGACCTCCTCGGTCGAAGGCGGCGCGGCCCCGGCGGGAGGCAGGTCGACGTTGGTGGTCATTGAGGGAAACTCCTAGAACTCGAGCCGCTCGCGCCGCGTGACGCGGAACGTCAATCCCGCCAACAGCAGGGTGAGGATGCACAGCGCCACGCCCATGGCGGAGGCGTAGCCGAACTGGCCGAACTTGAAACCGGTCTGGTACAGGTAGTTGGAGATCACCTGGGTCGAGTTGTCCGGCCCGCCGGACCCACCCGCCGCGGACATCGTGTTGACCAGCGCGAAGAGGTCGAGTGCCTGGATGCCGATGTAGATGATCCCGACCTGCAGGCTGTCCCACATCAACGGCAGGGTCAGCCGCCAGAACGTGCTCCACCGGTTCGCGCCGTCCAGCAGCACCGCCTCGTACAGTTCGCGCGGAATCGACCCCATCGACGCCGTGAACAGCACGACGTAGAAACCGACCGACACCCACACCATCACGGCGAGGATCGCCCAGAACGCGATCGACGGATCGCCCAGCCAGTCGACCGGTCCCCCGAGCCCGATCGACTTGAGGAACCCGTTGATCAGGCCGTTGTCGGTCGAGTCATAGACGAACGACCACAGCACACCGACGACCGCGATGGACAGGATGTAGGGGAAGAAGAAGATGACCTTGTAGAAGGCCGAGCCGCGAACCCCTTGGATCGCGGCCTTCCCCTTTCTCCCACCGACATTGAGCATCGTCGCGAAGAACAACGCCAACGCGATCGTGACCACGGGTACGGCGACGACCGCGATGAGGTTGTGCTTCACCGACGTCCAGAACACCGAGTCGTGAATCAGCTTGCTGTAGTTCGACATCCCGACGAACGTCTTGGCGGCTGTGTAGCCGCTCCAGTCGGTCAGCGAGATGTAGAACGCCTGCGCGTACGGCGACAACACGAAGACGACGTACAACACGAACGGCACCAGCAGCATGCTGATGATGAACGGGTACCTACCTTGACGCATGGTGCAATCCGATCAGCGCTTGTACTTCTTGATCGACGAGTCCTGAGCGGTCTCGTCGGCCGCCTTCTGGCACCGCGTGACCCACTCGTCCGGGCCGATCTGACCGGCCATCAGCGCGCCGGTGGCGTTCTCGACGTTGGTCTCCATCTTCGCGTACCAGGTACCGAAGAACCAGTTGAGCGTGTTGTCTCCGGCCGCGGTGACCACCTCACGGGCCGAGGTGAACGCGGTGCTGTAGTTGAGGTTTTCCGCATAACCCTTCAGGGCGGTCAGCGAGTGCGTCTGCTTGGAGAAGTTCGTCGACGCCTGCTTACCCAGCATGATCCGCATGAAGTCGGTGCCGCCGGTCGGGTTCTTGCCGTCCGACGGGACGATGAA
>DASXJE010000014.1 GCA_036497565.1 Mycobacteriales bacterium | reverse complement strand
GCCGCCAGCAAGTCCCGGGCGGCGGAGTCGGGTGCCGGCGGGCCGGCCTGATCGGTACCCCATGGATCGGCCAGTAGCGTGTCGTCGGGCCACAGCGGCTGCCCATCGGTACGCCAGTACAGTCCAATCTGCCAGCGCGGCAACGGTTCACCGGGATACCACCGGCCCTGTCCGCGGTGGACCAGCCCCTGCGGTGCCCACTGCGCTTTCAGCCGCGCGGCCAGCTCGGAGGCGCGTTCACGTTTGTGCGGGCCGTCGGCAGCGGTGATCCACTCATCGTCGACCTGGTTATCCACCGAGACGAATGTGGGCTCGCCACCGACGGTCAATCGGACATCGCCGTCGGCCAATCGCCTGTCAACACCGCGCGCGACGTCCTGGATCGTCGCCCATGCCTCGTCGGTGTAAGGGAGCGTGACGCGAGGGTCTTCGTGGATGCGGGTGACGGTATTGGAAAACTCCATCACCGCTTCGCACGGATCGGTGTTGCCGGTGATGGGAGCCGCGCTCTCCGGACTCGGCGTCGCGGCCAGCGGAATGTGGCCCTCGCCGGCGAACAGTCCTGACGTCGGGTCCAGGCCGATCCAGCCGGCACCGGGGATGTACACCTCGGCCCAGGCGTGCAGATCGGTGAAGTCGGCGGTAGGGCCCGACGGTCCGTCGAGCGCCTTGACGTCTGAAGTCAGCTGGACCAGGTAGCCGGACACGAACCTGGCGGCCAGACCCATCTGACGGAGGATCGACACCAGTAGCCAGGCGAAGTCGCGGCACGAGCCGACCCCGGTCCGCAGCGTGAAATCCGGTGTCTGCACGCCATGTTCCATGCGCAGGCTGTAGCCGAGGTCGCTGTTGACGCGCCTATTGAGCTCGACCAGATAGTTGATCGTGCGGGTGCCCGGCGCCATCGCGAACGTACTCACCCACGCCTGCACCAGCTCGCCGGGGCCCGATCCGGCACCGTTCTCATCGATCGGCCGTAGGTACGGCTTGAGGTCCTCGGCCAACGGCTCGGGATAGGTGAACCCGCCGGACGGCCACGTTTCTGCCCAGTCCTCGATGAAGAAGTCGAAAGGGTTGATCACTTTGAGGTCGGCGATCAGCCCGACCGTAATGGTCAGCTGGCTCATCGGATTCGGGAACGTCAGCCGGTAGACGAAGTTGCCGACCGCATCCTGCTGCCAGTTGACGAAGTGGTCGGCGGGCTCGACTCGCAGCGAGTAGGCCTCGATCGCGGTACGCGAGTGCGGCGCCGGCCGCAGCCGCACGACATGCGGGAACACCCGGACAGACCGATCAAAGGTGTAACTGGTGCGATGCTCCAGTGCCACTTTGATGGTCATAACCGCCCATCTCATCACGACGGCCACAAGGTCGCAGCACGGCGAACCCCGCATCCGCGTGGCGTGACCGCTTTTGCCCTCGTCGTTCCTAGGATCGCTCGGGTGGACGATCGTTACGGCTCCGACGTTCTGGCACGCGACCCGCACAATGCGCGCACGGTCCGGTCAGCTGAAATGGCGATACAACTCGGCATGGTCGTCGAGGACGCGCAGACCGGCTACGTCGGTGCTGTGGTGCGCGTCGAATACGGCCGGATGGAGCTCGAGGACCGGCATGGCCGCCGAAAGCCATTCCCGGTTGGCCCGGGATATCTCGTCGACGGCACACCGGTGATCCTGACCGCGCCGCGACGTCCGACCGCCAAGGCGCCCACCCGCACCGCGTCGGGCTCGGTCGCGGTGACCGGAGCACGCGCCCGGGTTGCCCGGACCGGCCGGATCTACGTGGAGGGCCGCCACGACGCCGAGCTCGTCGAGCAGGTGTGGGGCGACGATCTGCGGGTCGAGGCAGTGGTGGTCGAATACCTCGGGGGCGTCGACGATCTCGTCGGTGTCGTCGAAGAGTTCCGCCCCGGCCCGCAGCGGCGGCTGGGCGTGCTCGTCGACCACCTGGTACCCGGTTCCAAGGAATCGCGGCTCGCCGAAGCGGTGCGCCGCGGCCCCGGCGGCTCGGACACCCTGGTCGTCGGCCATCCGTTCGTCGACATCTGGCAGGCCGTCAAACCGGCCCGGCTGGGTCTGGCGGAGTGGCCGGTCATCCCACGCGGGACGGACTGGAAGCACGGGATCTGTCAGGCCCTGGGCTGGCCACACGCCGACCAGGCCGACATCGCCGCGGCGTGGCAGCGCATCCGCGGCCGGGTCCGGGACTGGACCGACCTCGACGCGGCGCTGATCGGCCGGGTGGAAGAGCTGATCGACTTCGTCACCGAGCCCTAAGGAGTGGGCGGCGCGACCGGTCCTCCGGAGAGCCGACGGTAGGTGTACACCTGGATCAGCAGCGCAATCGGGCCGGTCACGAGAATGCCGACGCCGCAGGCGAGGAACCCCACCGCCACCAGCAGACCCTGCACCAGGAAAGACAGCAGCGTCTCGCCGGCATGGGCCCGGACGGTGCTGAAGCTGGCCCTC
>DASXJE010000013.1 GCA_036497565.1 Mycobacteriales bacterium | reverse complement strand
ATGTCGGCTCGTCGCATCCTGGGGCTGGAGTAGGTCCCAAGGGTTGGGCTGTTCGCCCATTAAAGCGGTACGCGAGCTGGGTTTAGAACGTCGTGAGACAGTTCGGTCCCTATCCGCCGCGCGCGCAGGAGACTTGAGAAGGGCTGTCCCTAGTACGAGAGGACCGGGACGGACGAACCTCTGGTGTGTCAGTTGTCGTGCCAACG
Organism: Mycobacteriales bacterium; assembly: GCA_036497565.1. Taxonomy (NCBI): domain Bacteria; kingdom Bacillati; phylum Actinomycetota; class Actinomycetes; order Mycobacteriales; species Mycobacteriales bacterium. Next base: position 28,436 of record DASXJE010000013.1, on the reverse strand, counting down.
GCACTGCTGATTGGCTACGTTCGGTAGGGATAACCGCTGAAAGCATCTAAGCGGGAAGCCTGCTTCAAGATGAGGTCTCCCATCCCTTTGTGGAGTAAGGCCCCCGACGAGACCATCGGGTTGATAGGCCGGATGTGGAAGTGCGGTAACGCATGGAGCTGACCGGTACTAATAGGCCGAGGACTTGCCACATAACAATTACTTGCTACGCGTCCACTGTGCGGTTCCCGAGGTGCGGTTGTGTAACCACATCTCCATAGAGTTACGGCGGTCATGGCGAAAGGGAAACGCCCGGTCCCATTCCGAACCCGGAAGCTAAGCCTTTCAGCGCCGATGGTACTGCGTGGGGGACCACGTGGGAGAGTAGGTCGCCGCCGGACATCTTCCCGATGGGGGTCACTCATTCGTGAGTGACCCCCATCGTTGTCTTTAGCGGAGGGGCAGATGCCCGAAAGAGGATCCGGAGGCCGGTCCGGCCGCAACGACCGAGGCCGCCAGGATCGGGCTCGCACCGACCGCGGTCGGGCTGATCGGGGTCGTCAGGACCGCGGCCGCGGCGACGGTGGACATGGCTACGGCGGTCGTGCAGAGCACGGCCGTACCGAGCGTGGCCGCCCCGACCGTCCGGGCGGCGCAGGCGGTGAGCGGCGCGCCGGCCCGCCCGGTGACCGCGACCCACGCCAGCGGGGCGGTAGCCGGCGCGGCGCGACGGTCCCGGACCCTGCGGTTCCCGACGACATCGATGTGCGGGAACTCGACAAGGAGGTCCGCCAGGAGCTGCGCAGCCTGTCCGCGCCGGTCGCCGAGCGCGTGGGCGCGCAGCTTGCAGCCGCAGCGCGCCTGATCGACGAGGACCCGGCGGCGGCGCTGCTGCACGCCCGCGCGGCACGCCGAATGGGCGGGCGGCTTCCCGTCGTGCGGGAGGCGGTGGGGATCGCGGCCTATCTGTCCGGCGAGTGGGCCGAAGCATTGACCGAGTTGCGTGCGGCCCGCCGGATGAACGGCGACGCCGCGGTGCTGCCCATGATCGCCGACTGCGAACGGGCGCTGGGGCGGCCCGAGCGGGCGCTCGAGGTGAGCCGTGATCCGGCGGTCGCCGCGCTGCCCACGTCCACCAAGATCGAGATGATGATCGTCGAGTCCGGGGCGCGCAAAGACCTCGGCCAACTCGACGCCGCACTGCTGGCCCTGCAGGGCCCCGAGCTCGACGCGACCGGCGTCGAGGACTGGACCCACCGCCTCTGGTACGCCTACGCCGACACCCTCGAGCGTGCCGGGCGCACCGAGGAGGCGCTGCGGTGGTTCGGCTCGGTGCGGGATATCGATGGCGACGAGACGACCGACGCCGATCAGCGTTACCGCGACCTCGCCGGGAGCACGCCGCCGAAGCAATGAGACCTGCCGGCGCACGGTGGAGCCGACGACGTCAAGCGTCCGTCCACAGCGCCGTCCGGCGTCCACAGATCGGTGTTGGCTTCTCGCCGTCGTCCGTACCGACGAGCAGGCTGCGTGCATGACCACCAAGAACGCCGCGACCTCCTCGACCCGCAATCCGCCTGCGCGTAAGGCGAATGGCGTCGATTCCGGATCCGATCACTGCAACGACGTGCGGCTGGTGGGCCGCCTGTCCGCGGCGGCCGTCGAGCGCGAACTGCCCAGCGGCGACGTCTGCGCGACGTGGCGGCTGGTGATCCGCCGCCCAGCGACCGCGCGCGCCGGCGCCCCCACTGTCGACACCATCGACTGCCTCACCTGGGTCGGTGGCGTCCGGCGGCAGTCCCTGCGTTGGCAGCCCGGCGACGTGATCGAGGTGGAGGGCGCGCTACGCCGTCGGTTCTGGCGTTCACCGGGCGGTCCCGCCAGCCGGTGCGAGGTGGAGGTCCGGCGGGCCCGTCGGGTGCGGACGGCAGGCGCGGCCTATGACGCGTCGTAACGCCGGAGGACCAGGCCGCTGCGGGGCTTGGGGGTGAACAAGGTCGACTTGCGGGGCATCCGTTCCCCGGCCGCCGCGACCGCCGCGACCTGGTCCACCGGGGTGGGACGGAGGATCAACGCGGTGCCCCCGGCCGCCCGTGCCGTGGCCAGCGCCGCTTTCAGGTCGTGCTCGAAGTCGACGATGCCCTCCCGGTCGTCGAGCCGCCACAACTGCCCGATCAACAGCCGGTGGGCGACGGTCACGTCGAGCTCCCGCCAGGCGGGGGCGTGGTCGTCGGGTACGGCGGCGGCGAGCTGCGCCGGGTCGGGCCGGGTGAGCAGGTGCCAGCGGTCGCCGTCGCTGAGGACGAAGGCGGGCCCGTCCCGGCCGGCGTCGGCGAGCGCCTGCAGCGCGGAGTCCGGCTCCGGTTCGAGGCGGGTCACGGTGAAGGCGGCGGAGGCCGCGCGCACCGCCTGGTCGAGCGGAAGCCCGGCGATGACCCGGTGGATCGCCTCGACCCGCGGGCCGAACGCGCGGGCGTCCACCAGATAGACCAGTCCGAAGTCCCACGGCCCCGGCCCGTCGCCGCGCGCGTGCCGATCGGCCTGGTAGGCGAGGTAGGTCGCGTAGCGATGATGCCCGTCGGCGATGAGCGCGTGCCGGGGCAGCAGATCCGCGGCCACCGCCGCGAGCGCCTCCGGATCGGTCACCGACCACAGCCGGTGACGGATCCCGTCCTCGGTGGTGGCCTGCATCTCGGGCTCGCGGGAGTCGACCTCGGCCACCACGGAAGACGCCGCCCCGCCGCCGTCGTAGACCAGATAGATCGGTTCGAGGTTGGCGGCCGTCGCCTCGGTCAGCGCGAGCCGGTCACTGACCGTACCGGTCATGGTGTTCTCGTGCGGCAGGATGATGCCGGCCTCCGGCGCGGCCAGCCCGGCGGCGCCGAGCAGGCCGCGGGTCACCGTGCCGCCCGACGCCATCTCGTAGATGTAGAGCGATTGCTCACGATCCGTGACCAGGACGCCGGTCGACCGCCACTCCTCGAGGGTCCGCGCCGCGCGCTGATAGCGGCTGAGTCCGCCTCCGCGGTCATCGCGTGGGAGTATGAGGCGAACGAAGTTGTGTGGGTCGGCCTCCTCGAGCGCCGTGCGCGATGCGGGGTCGATCACGTCGTAGGGCGGGCTGAGCAGCCGCGCGAGGTGCCGAGGTTCGGTCGTCGCGTAGCGCAGCGCGCGAAACGGGGCCAGCACGAGGCCACCGGGAGAGGGGATGGACGAGTCGGACGGCACGTGATCGACGGCGGTCATGGCCGCATCGTAGGTGTCCGGTGAACAGCGTCGAGCCCGGCGCTGCGGCCGGGCGGGGAGGAGTGATCGCCGGTGGCCGAGTACAGCCGAAACGGGTACGACGAGGAGCCGGTCCGGCGCCCCTATGACGACCTACCGCCGCCGCCACCTGACGTGGTGCCGCAGGGCGAGGTCTACGACTGGTACATCCGCGGTGTGGAGCTGCTCGAAGGCGGCAACCCGGCGGCCGCGGTCACGCTGATCGAGCACGCCGCAGAAGCCGAACCGGAGTCCCGCAGCGTCCGTGAGGCGCTGGCCCGGGCGCAGTTCGACTCCGGACAGTTCGAGCAGGCGGTCGAGAGCTTCGCCTGGATCGTCTCGGTCAACCCCGCCGATGACTACGCACAGTTCGGGCTCGGCCTCGCCGACGCCAAGACCGGCGACCTGCAGGGCGCGGTCGAGCACCTCGCCCTGGCTGCCGCGATGCGCCCCGACATCACCCACTACGCCACCGCGTTGCGCGGCGCCCGGGCGGCGCTCTCGGCCGCCCGCAAATAGGACTCGCGGCGAGGCTAGCGGCGAGGCCATCGGCGCGGCCCTTTACGGTGGGGCAGGCGGATCCGCCCAACCAGCCGACGACCGTGGGGAACAGCGTGCCGCAGCCGCTTCAGGGGTCCACCGTGCCGCTCGTCGAGCGCTACGACGTCGCGCTGCTCGACCTGGACGGCGTGATCTATGTCGGCCACGACCCCGTTCCCGGGGCGGCCGACGCCCTCACCCAGGCCCGTTCGCGCGGGATGCGGCTGGCGTTCGTGACCAACAACGCCTCCCGCACCCCGGTCGAGGTGGCGTCCCTGCTGGGCAAGGTCGGCGTACGCGCCGAGACGGACGAGATCGTCACGTCGGCCCAGGCCGCCGCCAGGGTGCTGGCCGAGAAACTTCCGGCCGGTGCCCGGGTCCTCGTCGTCGGCGCCGACGCCCTTCGACAGGAGGTCACCGGACGAGGTCTGGCCGTCGTCGCGAGCGCCGACGAGGAGCCGGACGCCGTCGTGCAGGGCTACGCCCCGGACACCAGCTGGCGGGACCTCGCCGAGGCGACCGTCGCGGTACGCCGCGGGGCGTGGTGGGTCGCGACCAACATCGACACGACGCTTCCGTCGGCCCGCGGAGCGCTGCCCGGCAACGGCGCCCTCGTCGGGGTCGTCACCGCGGCGACCGGCGCCCGGCCGTTGGTCACCGGCAAGCCGGAGCCGGCGCTGCACCGGGAATCGGTCGACCGCACCGGCGCGCGGAGCCCGCTGGTTGTCGGTGACCGGCTGGACACCGACATCGAGGGTGCCAACGCCGCCGGTTCGGCGAGCATGCTCGTGCTGACCGGCGTGACCGGGGCCGACGAACTGCTGGCCGCCGAGGCCGTCCACCGGCCGACCTACCTCGCCGCCGACCTCACCGGCCTGCTCACGCCGCACCCGGCGCCGCAGCGGGAATCCGGTGGCGGCTGGCGGTGCGGCGGCTGGCAGGTCTCCGCTGCGGACGACGGTGCGGTCGTGCTGAGCGGAACCGGACCGGATCGGCTGGATGCGCTGCGGGCGCTGTGCGCCGCGGCCTGGGAGGCCGGTCGGCCACCCAGGCTGCGCCCGGGCGGCGCCGCCGCGACCGAGGTGGCGGCGGGCTTCGGACTCACCGGCGGCTGAACGGCCGCTGCGCGGACGGACCGGGTCAGAAGTAGCTGCGCAGCCGGATCAGGTCGAGGATGCCGGCGTCGATCCGCACCCGGCCGCCGGCCCACGCCGACGGCAGCGACAGGCTGCCGTCGCTGAGGGCCAAGAGGTCGTCGCTGGTCATCGTGAGCGTGATCTGCGCCTTCGGGGACTCGGGCGCCAGGGTGATGTCATGCAGACCGCCGTCGCGCAGGGTTCCGGCGAACACGACGCTCAAGTCGGTGAGCCGGCAGGCGACGCTCCGGGTTTCGATCCGCCCCTTGGTGGCCCCGTCGGCCCGCTGCAGCCGGCCGGCGAGCCGGTGCAGCGCCTGCTCGCACTCCTCGACGCTGGCCATGACCTGCACTCCCTCGGCGTCCCGGTCACCGGGCGGGCGGGGCTGACGGTATCGCACCGGGTGTCGGCCTCCCGACGGCGACGGCGTGGGGCGGTAGCGTGGTCGAGTCGTTGCGGTTCCCGAGGGAGTGGGCATGGTTGCAGACGCGCTGCCGGACGGTTCGTCGCTGCCGGACCCGGCGATCGCCCGGCTGCGGGCCTTGACCGGCCGGCTCGGCGCGCTCGCCGACCTGCCGGTGGAGCAGCACGCCGCGGTCTATGACGAGGTGCACGCGGCGCTGGTCGAGTCGCTCGAGTCCCTCGATGAGGGCTAGTCGACGGTGGCGCGCCGGGCCCGCCTGGATGCCGAGCTGGTACGCCGCGGCCTGGCCCGATCCCGCGATCATGCCGCGGCGCTGGTCGCCGCCGGTCGGGTCAGCGTGAACGGTCAGGTCGCGACGAAGCCGGCGACCGGCGTCGAACGCGCGACGCCGGTACTGGTCGCCGAGCCGACCGACGGCGCGGACTACGTGTCCCGGGGAGGTCACAAGCTGGCCGGCGCGCTCGACGCGTTCGGCTCGCTCGTCGTCGCCGACCGGCGCTGCCTGGATGCCGGCGCGTCCACCGGGGGGTTCACCGACGTCCTGCTCCGCCGCGGGGCGGCGAGCGTCGTGGCGCTCGACGTCGGCTACGGCCAGCTGGCCTGGCCGCTGCGCACCGATCCGCGGGTCCACGTCGTCGACCGCACCAATGCCCGGGCCGTCTCCGTGGACCTCATCGACGGGCCGGTCGACCTCGTCGTCGCCGACCTGTCATTCATCTCGCTGCGGCTCGTGCTCCCGGCGCTGGCCGGCGTGGCCCGGCCCGGAGCCGACCTGGTGCCCATGGTCAAGCCGCAGTTCGAGGTCGGCCGCGAGCACGTGGGGTCGGGGGGCGTCGTCCGCGATCCCGCGCTGCGGGCCCGGGCGGTCCTGTCGGTCGCCGATGCCGCGGCCGAACTCGGCTACGGCGTGGCCGGTGTCGTGGCGAGTCCGCTGCCCGGTCCGTCCGGCAACGTCGAATACTTCCTGTGGCTGCGGGCCGACGCACCGCCGGCGTCCCCCGACGAGGTCGCCGCCGCCGTGGCCGCCGGGCCGTCATGAGTGCCTCCGGACCGGCGCGCGTCGCGCTGCTCGTCACCCACACCGGCCGGTCGGACATCGTCGACCTCGCCCGCCTCGTCATCGGGCGGCTCGGCGCGGCCGGGTTCGAGGTGCGCGTGCTTGACGAAGAGGCCGGCGACCTGCACGTCGAGGGCGTGCGCGTCGTCGCCGCCGACGACTGCGCGGCCGACGACGCCGAGATCGTGCTCGTCCTGGGCGGCGACGGCACCTTCCTGCGCGCCGCAGAGCTGGCCCGACCCACCGGCGCCGGACTCCTCGGCGTCAACCTCGGCCGAGTCGGCTTCCTCGCCGAGGCCGAGCCCGAGGCACTCGACGACACCATCGCCCGGGTCGTCGACAAGCACTACGACGTCGAGGAGCGACTCACCATCGACGTGACGGTGCAGCCACCGGACGGACCACCGGTGACCGCGTGGGCGCTCAACGAGGCCTCGGTCGAGAAGTCCGCCCCGGAGCGGATGATCGAGGTGTCCATCGAGATCGACGACCACCCGCTCACCAGTTTCGGCTGCGATGGCGTGCTGTTCGCGACACCGACCGGGTCGACGGCCTACGCGTTCTCCGCCGGCGGGCCGGTCGCCTGGCCGTCGGTCGAGGCGCTGGTCGTGGTCCCCAACAACGCCCACGCGCTCTTCGCCCGGCCGCTGGTCACCTCGGCCGGTTCGGTGCTCGCCGTGCGGCTGCTCGCCGACGGGCACGATGCGGTGCTCTGCTGCGACGGGCGCCGTACCCTCCCGGTGCCGCCGGGGTCCCGCGTCGAAGTACGCCGGGGCGTGCAGTCGGTGCGGATCGTGCGGGTGCACTCGCGGGTGTTCACCGACCGGCTGGTCGCGAAGTTCGCGTTGCCGGTGAAGGGCTTCCGGGACCGGCGGCGCTAGGGTCGCAACGACGTCACCGCACCCGGAGGTCGCGCGCCGTGCTCGAGGAGATGCGCATCCGCGGTCTCGGGGTGATCGAGGATGCGACGCTGCAGTTCGGCCCCGGCCTGACCGTGCTCACCGGCGAGACCGGTGCGGGCAAGACGATGGTCGTGTCCGGGCTCACCCTGCTCCTCGGAGCCCGCGCCGACACCGGTCTGGTGCGCGCCGGTGCCGCCCGGGCGTCGGTCGAGGGCCGGCTGCAACTCCCGCCCGGGGCACCCGTGCTGGCCCGGGCCGCGGATGCCGGCGCCGAGGTCGACGAGGACGGCTCGCTCATCCTCGCCCGCACGGTGCTCCCCGAGGGCCGGTCCCGGGCCCACGTCGGCGGCCGCTCGGTACCGGTCGGCGTGCTCGCCGAACTGTGCGATCCGGTGCTCGCCGTGCACGGCCAGTCCGATCAGATGGCCCTGCTGCGGCCGGTCGAGCAGCGCGCCGCCCTCGACCGCTACGCCGGTGCGCCGGTCGCGGACCTGCGGGAGGACTACCGCAAACGCTTCACCCGCTGGCAGGAGTGCGCCCGCGCCCTCGCGGACCGGACCGGCCGGGTGCGGGAGTTGCGGGCCGAGGCCGAGGTGCTGCGGCGTGGACTGGCCGAGATCGCCGAGGTCGACCCCCGGCCCGGAGAGGACGACGACCTCGATGCGGAGGCCGCCCGGCTCGCCAACGCCGACGCCCTGCGGGTGGCCGCCCAGACCGCGCACGAGAGCCTGACCGCCGACCCGGCCGACGGCGCCGGCGAGGGCATCGACGCGACCGTGCTGGTGGCGGCCGCCCGGCGCGCGCTCGAGCACACCGACGACCCGGAGCTCACCGGGCTCGCCGAACGGCTGGCCGAGGTCGGCCGGCTGGTCGCCGACCTCGCGGCCGATCTCGGCTCCTACCTCGACGGCCTCGACGCCGATCCCGGTCGGCTGGCGGCCATCGAGCAGCGACGGGCCGAGCTGCGGTCGCTGACCCGCAGCTACGCCGACCCCGGCACCGGCGCCGGCGGTGTCGCCGGGGTCCTCGCCTGGGCCGATGACGCCGAGCGCCGGCTGGCCGACCTCGACCCCTCCGACGACGCGCTCGCCGCGCTCGCCGCCGACCGCGACAGCGCGCGCCAGGAAGCCGCCGCACTGGCCGGCCGGCTGTCCCGGGCCCGCGCCAAAGCCGGGAAACGGTTCGCCACGGCGGTGACCGCCGAGCTGGCGGGCCTGGCGATGCCCGACGCCCAGGTGCAGGCGCAGGTCCGGCCACGGCCGGTCGAGGCCGGCGCCCCGACGCTGACCGTCGACGGCGCCGAGGTGACCGCCGGCCCCGACGGTGTCGACGAGGTCACCCTGCTGTTCCGCTCGCACCGCGGCGCGCCGGCCCGCCCGATCCAGCGGGCCGCGTCCGGCGGGGAACTGTCCCGGGTGATGCTCGCTGTGGAGGTCGTCTTCGCCGACGCCGACCCGGTGACCACGATGGTCTTCGACGAGGTCGACGCGGGCGTCGGCGGGCAGGCCGCCACCGAGGTCGGCCGGCGCCTGGCCCGGCTGGCGACGAGCCACCAGGTGATCGTGGTCACCCACCTGCCGCAGGTGGCGGCGTACGCCGACCAGCACCTCGTGGTGGACAAGGACGACGCCGGCACGATCACCCGGAGCGGGGTACGGGCGCTCGCCGCCGGCGAGCGGACCCGGGAGTTGGCCCGTATGCTCGCCGGGCTGGCCGACAGCGAGTTGGGGCAGGCGCACGCGGAGGAACTGCTCGACGCCGCCGCACGCGGAAAGGTACGTGGATGACCGAGGTCCGGGAGCTCACCAACGACCAGTTGGAGGTCGCGGGGCGGTTGACCGCGCTGGCCTTCGGCTCGGCCGCGGACGTGACTCCGGAGCGGCTCCGCCGGTGGCAGGATGAGCACGTCGTCGCTCCCCGGCTCGGCGCCTTCGACGGCGACCGGCTGGTCGCGACCGCGCAGATCCGGCCCTACCGGCAGTGGTACCTCGGCCGGACCGTCCCGGTCGGCGGCATCGGTGGCGTCGCCGTGGCCCCGGCCGACCGTGGCCGAGGAATCGCCAGCGACCTCATGCGGGCACTCCTGCCGCGCATGCGGGCCGCCGGGCAGGTCATCTCGGTGCTCTACCCGAGCGTGCCCGGGCTCTACCGGCGTACCGGCTGGGAAACCGCCGGCACGCTGACCGAGTTCGAATTCGCCCCGGCGGCCCTCGCCGCGGTGCCCGTTCCGGACCCGGCGGTCCGGATCCGGGAGGCCGGCAAGGACGACGTCGAGACGGTGGTCTACCTCTACCAGAAGGTCGGTGAGCAGGGCACCGGGTTGTTCACCCGCGACGGGCCGATGTTCTCCGCCGACGAGTTGCTCACCCTCGACGGCGTGGTGATCGCCGAGCGCGACGGGCAGGCGTGCGGCTACACCAGCTACACCCGCGAGGTCGGCCGGCTCGTCGTGCACGACCTCATCTGCGACGACCTGGCGGCCGGCGCCGCCCTGCTCCGCCACCTCGCCAGTTGGGGCACCGTCACCAAGACTCTTCGGATGCGGGTGCTCGACCCCGACCTGCTGACCTTCGCGCTTCCGTTGCCGCTGGGCGCCCCGGTCTACGTCGACCGCTGGATGGCCCGGATCGTCGACGCGGGGCCGGCGATGGCCGCACGCGGGTGGCCCGACGGTCTCGCGATCAGCATCGACCTCGACGTCACCGACCCCGACGCGCCGTGGAACGCCGGCCGATACCGGCTCGTCATCGCCGACGGGGAGGCCCAATGGGAGCCGGGCGGGACCGGCGCGGTCGGTGTGCACATCCGCGCCCTGGCGTCCCTCTACTCGTCCTACGCGAGCGCGGCGGCCCTGCGCCGGGCGGGCCTGCTCACCGGTGAACCGGCCGACCTGGCGGCCGTGGACGCGGCCTTCGCGGGCCCGCGCCCGCAGCTGCTCGACGCGTTCTAGTGACCGGCCGCCGGTGGGGACAGCGTGGTCCGGGCGGCCAGGGCGTGGCATCCAGGGAGGTCGTCGGGTCCGATGGGAGACTCAGGGCCATGAAGGTTGCGACGCTGCGCCGGAACCGAGGCGACCCCGGTCTGCCCGGAGTGGTCGGGGTGGCGCGCCTGGATCGGCGTACCAAGGCCCTCACCCCCCGGCTCAACCCTGGTGACGTCGCGATCATCGACCACGTCGACCTCGATCGGGTCAGCGCCGACGCCCTGGTGACCGCGAAGGTCGCGGCGGTCGTCAACGCCTCGCCGAGCATCTCCGGGCGCTATCCCAACCTCGGGCCGGAGATCGTCGTCTCCGCCGGGATTCCGTTGGTCGACGGCGTCGGTCCCCAGGTGTTCGCCGCGATCAAAGAGGGCACCCGGGTGCGGGTCGACGGCGGCGCCGTCTTCATCGGCGAGGAGCGCGTCGCCGACGGTACGGCGCAGGACCAGGGGCTGATCGCCGAACAGCTCGTGGAGGCCCGGGCGGGGCTGTCGACACAGCTCGAGGCGTTCGCCGCCAACACGATGGAGTACATGAAGCGCGAGCGGGCGCTGCTTCTCGACGGGGTCGGCGTACCGGAGATTCGCACGAAGTTCGAGGGACGGCATGCCCTGGTCGTCGTCCGCGGCTACGACTACAAGGAAGACCTCGCCGCGCTCCGGCCCTACATCCGGGAATACCGTCCGCTGCTGGTCGGGGTCGACGGTGGGGCGGATGCGCTGCGCGACGCGGGCTACACGCCCGACCTCATCGTCGGCGACATGGACTCGGTCAGCGACGACGTCCTCCGCTGCGGCGCCGAAGTCGTGGTGCACGCCTATCCCGACGGCCGGGCGCCAGGTCTTTCGCGCGTGCAGGATCTCGGCGTGGAGGCCGTCACCTTCCCGGCCGCGGGCACCAGCGAGGACGTCGCCCTGCTCCTCGCCGACGAGAAGGGCGCCGCGCTGATCGTCGCCGTCGGCACCCACGCCACGCTCGTCGAGTTCCTCGACAAGGGCCGCGGCGGCATGGCCTCGACGTTCCTCACCCGACTGCGCGTCGGTGGCAAGCTGGTCGACGCCAAGGGCGTCAGCCGCCTCTACCGCAGCCGGATCTCCACCCGGGCCCTGCTGCTGCTCGTCCTCGCGGCGCTCGTCGCGATCGGTGCAGCGCTGGCGGTGTCCGACGCGGGCCGCACCTATCTCGACCTGCTGGTCGACAAGTGGGACAGCCTCGTCTTCTGGATCCAAGGCCTGTTCAAGTGATCGATTTCCGCTATCACCTCGTGTCGCTCATCTCGGTGTTCCTTGCGCTGGCGCTCGGCATCGTGGTCGGTACGACGCAGCTCAACGGCGCCGTCCTCACCGACCTGCACCATCAGGTCGACGGACTCAAGACCGATAAGCACACGCTGCAGCAATCCACCCGCCAGCTGCAGAGCCAGATCAAGGCCGACGACGACTTCGCGACCGGCGTCGGAGCGAGCGTGGTCGCCGGGCGGCTCAAGGGCGCCCGCGTGCTGGTGGTCGCCGCACCGCAGGCCGGCAACGCGCTCGTCGACGGCGTCACCCAGGCACTCAAGAGCGGCGGCGCCACCATCTCCGGCCAGGTCCAGCTCACCTCCGACTACGTCGATCCGCGGCTGGCGACCGGCCTCCGGGACTTCGTCACCTCACCGGGCGTGCTCCCCGCGGGATTGCGGCTGCCGCGCAGCAACGACTCCGGCGTCCTGGCCGGCTCGCTGCTCGCCGACGTACTGATGCAGCCGACATCGGGTAATGCCCCCAGCAACTCCGAACGTGAGCAGGTGCTGGCAGGCTTCTCCCAGCTCGGCGTGCTGCGGCTGGTCAGCAAGCAGGTCACGCCCTCCGACTACGCCGTACTCGTCGCCAGCGACGCGCAGACCGGCGCCAACCCGTCGGCTCAGGCCGGCACACTGTCCGACCTCGCCGGGGCGCTGGACTCGCAGGGCAAGGGCGCTGTCGTGGCGGGCAGTGCGCCCGTCGCCGGTGACGACGGTGTCATCGGCAACATCCGGCAGGACAAGGCGATCTCGGCCAAGGTGTCCACAGTGGATGACGCCGATCGCGCGTCCGGGCAGGTCATCACCGTGCTCGCGCTCGCCGACCAGAGCAAGGGGAAGACCGGGCAGTACGGCATCGCCGGCAACGCCGAATCGACCTTCCCGTCAAACGGGCAGTGAACACGTTGCGGTGCCCGGTGCTGGCCCTGGCCGGCGCGGGTCTTGCCCGGGCACTTCTGGCCGTGCCGCGGGACCGGCTGCCGGGCGGCGGCGCCTCCTGGACCCGGCTCAACTACCGCGGGCGGCCGGTCAGCCTGCACGCCGGCCCGGTCGTCGCGCTGGCCGGAGCCGTATCCGCCGCGGCGGGGGCGCCGTCGGCCGGGCTGCGCCGCAGCGTCGCGCTCGCCGGTCTGGCCGCGGGCGTCGTCGGCGGCTACGACGACTGCCGGCCGGATCCGGCGCCGGACAAGGGCTTCCGCGGGCACCTGCGCGCGCTGGCCGACGGCCGGGTCACCAGTGGGGTCGCGAAGGTCGCCGGGATCGGCGCCGCCGGGGTCGTCGCGGCCGGACCCGTGGCCCGGGGACCGGTGGACCGGCTCGTGGCCGGCGGGATCGTCGCCGGCACCGCCAACCTCCTCAACCTCCTCGACCTGCGGCCGGGCCGGGCCCTGAAGGCGGCGCTGCTGATCGGCGCGCCGCTGCTGCGGGGCCGCAACGGCGCCATGGTCGCCGGGCCGCTCGGCGTCGCCGTCGCGCTGCTCGGCGACGATCTGGGGGAGCGCACGATGCTCGGCGACGCCGGCGCCAACGCGGTCGGCGCGATCCTCGGCGTCCGGCTCGCCGCCGGCGTGTCCGGCCGCCGTCGCTGGGCGCTGCTCGCCGGCATCGCCGGGCTCACCGCGCTCAGCGAGGTGGCGAGCTTCAGCCGGGTCATCAGGGCCACGCCCGGCCTGCGTGAACTCGACGCGCTCGGTCGACGGCCCGACGGGCCATCCCGATGAGTACGACGGTCCAGCCCGGCGGTCGCGCACCCACCCCGGATGCGACCCGGCAGGTGGCGCGCGGCATCGCGCACGGTGCGCTGCTCATCGCCGTCCTCACCGTCTGCGCGCGGGTCGCCGGCTTCGGGCGGCAGCTCGTCTTCGCCCGTACCGTCGGCCCGACCTGCGTGGGCAGCACCTACCAGACCGCCAACACGGTGCCCAACATCCTCTACGAGATCGCGGCCGGCGGGGCGCTGGCCAGCCTCGTCGTCCCGCTGCTCGCGGCCGGCGTCAGTGCCGGCGACCGCGCCCGGGTGCGGCACACCGCGTCCGCGCTGCTGACCTGGACGGTGCTCCTGCTAGCGCCGCTCGCGCTGGCTGTGGCGATCTTCGCCCGGCCGGTGGTCGGGCTGCTGCTGGGCGGCACCACCTGCGCCGGCGCGGTCGACCTCGGCGCGCGGATGCTGGTCGTCTTCGCGCCCCAGATCGTGCTCTACGGCGTCGGGATCGTGCTCGCCGGCGTACTGCAGGCGCACGAGCGGTTCGCCGGCCCGGCGCTCGCCCCGCTGCTGTCCAGCCTGGTGGTCATCGGCGCCTACCTCACCTATCGGCTCGAGGCGGGTTTCTCGTCGTCGATCGCGGGGCTCGGCCGGGGCGCCGAGCTGACCCTCTCGATCGGCACCACGCTCGGCGTCGCCGTGCTGTCCCTCTCGCTACTGGTGCCGCTGCGCCGGACCGGGCTGCGGCTCGTCCCGACGCTGCGGTTCCCGCCCGGCGCCGCCCGGCGGGCCCGTCAGTTGGCGGCCGCCGGGGTCGCCGCCCTGATCGCGCAGCAGGTGTCGGTCGCGATAGCGCTGCGGCTGGCCAACGAGCGCACCGCCGGCGGCACCGTCGTCGTCTACGCCCTGGCGCAGACCGTGTTCCTGGTGCCGTGGGCGGTGCTCGCTGTTCCGCTCGCCACGGCGGCGTTCCCGCGCCTGTCGACCGCCGCGCAGGACGGCGACGCAGCCGGCTACCGGCGTACGACGGGCCAGGTGACCCGCGCGGTCGTCGCAGTCTCCGTCGTGGCGATGGCGATGCTGATCGCGGCGGCCTGGCCGGTCGCCCGGCTGCTCGTGGAGGGCGTCGGCCGGCACGCCGACGTCGGCGCGCTCGCCCAGGGGATCGTGGCGTTCGCGCCGGGCCTGGTCGGCTACGGCCTGCTCGCCCTGCTGTCGCGGGCGCTCTACGCCCGCCACGACGCCCGGGTGCCCGCGGCGTGCACCGTCGCCGGGTGGCTGGTGGTGGTGGTCGCCGACGTGGTGCTCTCCGACCTACTTCCGACCGGCGACCGGGTGCTGGCCCTGGCGCTCGGCAACACGATCGGCATGACCGTGGCCGCGCTTCTTCTGGCCGCCGGCGTGCTCCGCCGTGCCGGCGCGGGGACGCTCGCCGGCCTGCCGCGCACGGCGGGTGTCGCCCTGGTCGCCGCCGCGGCGGGCGGCACGGTCGGGCGACTGGTCGCCGATGCGCTGCCCGGGTCCGGCGCCGGCGCCGCGGTCGGGCAGAGTGCCGCAGTGATGACGGTGACCCTGCTGGTGGCCGGCGGCGTGTTCGCCGTGCTGGCCCGTGACGACGTCCGCATGGTGCTGCGGTATCGGCGAGCCGGTGGCTGACCCGGCGCCGGGGCCGGTCGTCGGCCGTCGGCTGGCTCTCGTGCTCGCCACCAGCACCGGCGGGGTCGGTCAGCACGTGCGTTCCGTGTCGGCCGCGCTGGTGCAGGCCGGCGCGCAGGTCCTCGTGTGCGGACCGGCCGCGACCGACGAGTTGTTCGATTTCAGCGCCGGCGGAGCCGCGTTCGCCCCGGTCGAGATCGCCCCCGGTTTGCGCCCACTGGCCGACCTGCGGGCGGCCCGCCGGCTGCGCCGGCTCACCGCCCACTGCGAGGTGGTGCACGCCCACGGCCTGCGGGCCGGGCTGGTGGCGCTGGTCGCCGGCACCGGGCGGTCCGGGCCGCTGGTGGTGACCTGGCACAACCGGGTGCTGGCCACCGGGCTGCGCGCCCGGGCGCTGACCCCGCTCGAACGGCGGGTCGCCCGGGGAGCCGACGTCGGTCTTGGCGCCTCGGAGGATCTCGTCGCGCGGATCCGCCGGTTCGGCGGCCGCGACGTGCGCCTCGGCGAGGTCGCCGCGCCGCTCCTCCCACCGCCCACCCGGTCGGCCGGCGTCGTACGCGCCGAACTCGGAGCCGCCGACCGCCCGCTGGTGCTGGCCATCGGGCGGCTGCATTCGCAGAAAGGGTTCGACGTCCTGATCAGGGCGGCCGCGCGCTGGCGGGACCGAACCCCGATGCCCTACGTCGCGATCGCCGGCGACGGGCCGCTGCAGGCGCGCCTGGCGCACGAGATCGCCGCCACCGGCGCCCCGGTCGACCTGCTCGGCCGCCGGGACGACGTGGCCGACCTGCTCGCCGCCGCGGACGTCGTCGTCCTGCCGTCTCGGTGGGAGGCCCGGTCGCTGGTCGCGCAGGAGACGCTGCGGGCCGGTCGGCCGCTCGTCGCGACCTCGGTCGGCGGCGTCCCCGGCCTGGTCGCCGACGGCGCGGTGCTGATCTCGCCGGACGACCCGGTCGCGCTCGACCGCGCCGTACGCCGACTGCTCGACCATCCCGACCGGGCCGCGGCGCTCGCGGAGCGGGGTGCGGCCCGCGCCCGCACCTGGCCGGGCGAAGCGGACACCGCCACCCAACTCGCCCGGCTCTACGCCGAATTGCTCGGCCGACGGCGGGTCGACCCGGCGACCCGCCGGTCGCACTTCGCCCGCGTGTTACCGTGAGTTTCCGTGGATCGCGGGCCGACCGCCCGCGCCGGCCGACCACGGGAGCCCCCTTTGTCCCAGTCCGAACGGACGACCAAGCACGTCTTCGTCACCGGGGGAGTCACCTCTTCCCTCGGTAAGGGCCTGACCGCCAGCAGCCTGGGAAGCCTGCTGACGTCGCGCGGGCTCCGGGTCACGATGCAGAAGCTCGACCCCTACCTCAACGTCGACCCCGGCACGATGAACCCGTTCCAGCACGGCGAGGTGTTCGTCACCGAGGACGGTGCCGAGACCGACCTCGACATCGGCCACTACGAGCGCTTCCTCGACGTCGAACTGCACGGCTCGGCCAACGTCACCACCGGGCTGGTCTACTCGGCCGTGATCGCCAAGGAGCGTCGCGGGGAGTACCTCGGCGACACCGTGCAGGTCATCCCGCACATCACCAACGAGATCAAGCGCCGGGTCCTCGACATGGGCGGCCCCGACGTCGACGTCGTGATCACCGAGGTCGGCGGCACCGTCGGTGACATCGAGTCGCTGCCCTTCCTCGAGGCGGCCCGGCAGGTGCGCCACGACGTCGGCCGGGACAACTGCTTCTTCCTGCACGTCTCGCTGGTGCCCTACCTCGCGCCGAGCGGGGAGATGAAGACCAAGCCCACCCAGCACTCGGTCGCGGCGCTGCGCAGCATCGGTATCCAGCCGGACGCCGTGGTGTGCCGGTCGGACCGCGAGCTCCCGGAGAGCCTCAAACGCAAGATCTCGCTGATGTGCGACGTCGACACCGAGGCGGTCATCTCCCTCGCCGACGCCGACTCGATCTACGACATCCCGAAGGTCCTGCACACCGAGGCGCTCGACGCCTACGTCGTACGACGCCTCGACCTGCCGTTCCGCGACGTCGACTGGACCGTGTGGGGCGACCTGCTCGACCGGGTGCATCACCCCAGCCAGGTCGCCCGGATCGCCCTGGTGGGCAAGTACGTCGACCTGCCCGACGCCTACCTGTCCGTGACCGAGGCGCTGCGCGCCGGGGGATTCCCGCACCACGCGCAGGTGTCGATCCGTTGGGTCAAGTCCGACGACTGCATCACGCCGGAGGGCGCCGCCCGCGCGCTCGCCGACGTCGACGGCGTGCTGATCCCCGGTGGCTTCGGCGTACGCGGCATCGAGGGGAAGGTCGGCGCCGTCCGCTACGCCCGCACCCGGGCGATCCCCGTCCTCGGCCTGTGCCTAGGCCTGCAGTGCATGGTGATCGACACCGCCCGTGCACTCGCCGGGATGCCCGACGCCAACTCCGCGGAGTTCGAGCCCGACACCCCGCACCCCGTGGTCGCGACGATGGCCGACCAGCGCGACGTCGTCGCCGGCGAACGCGACATGGGCGGCACGATGCGGCTGGGCGCCTACCCGGCCCGGCTGGTGCCCGGCACGATCGTCGAGGCGGCGTACGGCACGGAGTCCGCCTCCGAACGACACCGGCACCGCTACGAGGTCAACAACGACTACCGCGGTCGGCTCGAGGAGGCCGGGCTGGTCTTCTCCGGCGAATCGCCGGACGGCCGGCTGGTCGAGTTCATCGAACTGCCCCGCGAGACGCACCCGTTCTACGTCGGCACCCAGGCGCACCCGGAGTTCAAGTCGCGGCCCACGCGGCCGCACCCGCTGTTCCGGGAGTTCATCGCCGCCGCACTCGACTACTCCGCGGCAGAGCGGCTGCCGGTGGACATTCCCGAGCCGACGCCGGCCCGGGTCTGAGGATGGCGCATTCCTTCGACGTCGTCCGCTCGGACGTGGTCTACCGCGGCAAGCTCTTCGGGCTGCGGCGGGACGAGGTCGCGATGCCGGGCGGCGGCACCGCCGTACGCGAAGTGCTGATGCATCCCGGCGCCGTCGTCATCGCCGCGGTCGACGAGCACGACCGGATCGGCGTGGTCCGCCAGTACCGCCATCCCCTGCATCGGGAGCTGTGGGAGATCCCGGCGGGCCTGCTCGACGTCGACGGCGAGCCGCCCTGGGAGGCCGCCCGCCGCGAACTGTTCGAAGAGGCCGGAACGCGCGCGGCGACCTGGCACACGCTGGTCGACCTGGCCAGCTCGCCGGGGATCTCCGAGGAGGTCCAGCGGGTCTATCTCGCCCGCGACCTCACCACCGTGCCCCAGGCGGACCGCTATGTCGCGCACGGCGACGAAGAGGCGGAGATGGCGATCGACTGGATCGCCCTCGACGACGCCGTGGCCCGGGCCATGAACGGCGGTCTGGAGAACGCGGCCACCGTGGCCGGCGTACTTGCCGCCGACCGCGCCCGACAGGCCGGCTGGACCGGGCTCCGGCCCGCCGACGCCCCCTGGCCCGCCCGCCCCCACTGACCGCCTGGCATCCGCCGCTCCCATTCCGCTTGAACGTCACGTTCAAGCGCTCTATCCGCATCAACGTCACGTTGACGCGGAATCCGCGCGGGGGAATTGTCGGGATCGTCCTGGGCGCGCCCGATTGCGACGCGCCGGGTTTTCGGAGTGCTTATGTCAGGTCGCCGCTCGTCCTAGACTCGGCGCCGCGGGCACCGGCGCGAATCCGGCCGGCGGTCGCGGGCGGGACCGCACCCGGCAACGGCGCCGGTCGGACCGCGTGGCGAGAAGGGACGCTCGTGAAGGTCGGAATCCCCAGCGAGGTCAAGAACCACGAGTACCGCGTCGCGATCACCCCGGCGGGCGTGCACGAACTGACCGGCGCCGGGCACGAGGTATTCGTCGAGAAGGGCGCCGGGATCGGCTCCTCGATCCCCGACGACGACCTGATCTCGGCCGGAGCCAAGATCCTGCCGACGGCCGACGACGTCTGGGGCGAGGCCGATCTGGTCCTCAAGGTCAAGGAGCCGGTGCCCGAGGAGTACCACCGGATGCGCCGGGGCCAGATCCTCTTCACCTACCTGCACCTCGCCGCGTCGTTCTCCTGCACCCAGGCCATCCTCGACTCCGGCATCGACGCGGTCGCCTACGAGACCGTGCAGACCCCCGACCGCGCGCTGCCGCTGCTCGCTCCGATGTCGGAGGTGGCGGGCCGGATGGCGCCGCAGGTGGGCGCGCACTGCCTCGAGCGGGAAGCCGGCGGTCGCGGGGTGCTGATGGGCGGGGTGTCGGGCGTCTACGCGGCCAAGGTCGTCGTCCTCGGCGCCGGGGTGTCCGGGATGAACGCCGCCGCGATCGCCCTCGGCATGCAGGCCGAGGTGCTGCTGATGGACAACAACATCGACAAGCTGCGTGCGGCCGACCGGATCTATCAGGGGCACCTGCAGACGGTCGCCTCCAACACCTACGAGGTCGAACGGGCCTGCATCGACGCCGACCTTGTCATCGGCGCGGTGCTGATCCCCGGCGCGAAGGCGCCGACCCTGGTCAGCGACGAGCTGGTCGGCCGGATGAAGCCGGGCAGCGTGCTGGTCGACATCGCGGTCGACCAGGGCGGGTGCTTCGAGTCGACCCGGCCGACCACCCACGACAACCCGACGTTCACCGTCGCCCGATCGATCTTCTACTGCGTGGCCAACATGCCCGGGGCGGTCCCCAACACCTCGACGCACGCGCTGACCAACGTCACACTGCCCTACGTGATGGAGCTCGCCGGCTACGGCCTCCGGGACGCGGTCTCCCGCGACGCGGCCCTCGCCCTCGGCGTCAACGCCATCGGCGGCAAGTTGACCTACCCGCCGGTCGCCGAGGCGCACGACCTCCCGGTGACACCGCTCGCCGAGGCCCTGTCCTGACCTCGGTCCAGCCGGCCACCGCGGTCCGGCCCACCGGCGGCGTACGGCGTACGCCACCGCAGGTCGTTCGGGCCTACCTCGACCACCTCGCCGTCGAGCGCGGCCTGGCGACCAACACGCTGCTGTCCTACCGGCGCGACCTGCGGCGCTACACCGAATACCTGGACGGCCGCGGCCTTGACGACCTCGGTGACGTCGGCGAAGCGACGATCGCCGACTTCCTCGCCACCCTGCGCGAGGGCGACTCCGACCACCCGCCATTGTCCGCCGCCTCCGCGGCCCGGACCGTCGTCGCCGTTCGCGGCATGCACCGGTTCGCCTCCCGGGAGGGGATCGTGGCCGACGACGTCGCCCGAGCGGTCCACCCGCCGGCGCCGCCGCGCCGCCTGCCCAAGGCGATCCCGGTCGACGAAGTGCAGCGGTTGCTCGACGCCGCCGCGGTCGGCGACCCGGTGTTGGCAGTGCGCGACCGGGCACTGATGGAATTGCTGTACGGGACCGGAGCCCGGATCTCCGAAGCCGTCGGGCTCGCGGTCGACGACCTCGACATCGTCGGCTCGTCGGTCGTGCTCGCCGGCAAGGGGGGCAAGCAGCGCGTGGTGCCCGTCGGCTCCTACGCGATCCGCGCCGTCGAGGACTATCTCGTCCGGACCCGTCCCGCCCTGGCCGAGCGCGGCCGCGGATCCCCGACGCTCTTCCTCAACGCCCGCGGCGGTCCGCTGTCGCGGCAGAGCGCGTGGGCGATCCTGCGGGCCGCCGCCGGGCGGGCCGGACTGACCGGGCGGGT
Organism: Mycobacteriales bacterium; assembly: GCA_036497565.1. Lineage (NCBI taxonomy): Bacteria > Bacillati > Actinomycetota > Actinomycetes > Mycobacteriales > Mycobacteriales bacterium. Next base: position 7,823 of record DASXJE010000013.1, on the reverse strand, counting down.
GTCGCCACACACCCTGCGGCATTCCTTCGCCACCCACCTGATCGACGGCGGGGCCGACGTACGCGTAGTGCAGGAGCTGCTCGGGCACGCCTCGGTCACGACCACCCAGATCTACACCCTGGTGACCGTCGATCGGCTCCGCGAGGTCTACGCCACCGCCCACCCCCGAGCCCGTGGCTGAGGACACTGGGCAGCCGCAGCACGGGCCGGTTGCGTTGCACCCGCGCTCGCACGCGCTAGAGTCGTTCGAACCGCACAGAGCCGAACCCGAGAACAGCCTCACGACGCTGAAAGGTCCGGGCCGCATGACGACGTTCCCGCCCGGCCCGCCCGGGCCCGAGCGGGACCAGCGCCCGCTCGGTGAAGACAGCCCCTATGGCGCGCCTGTGTCGGACACGCCTCCTGCAGAGGACATGACGCAGGATCCGGAGGCGGCTCCCGCCGAGGCGCCCCCTGCCGAGGACTCCGCCGTCGGACGGACTCCGCGCCGGGCGCCCGACCCGGCCAAGGAGCGCCGTCACGCGATCCCGGAGCCCGAGCCGGTCGACCGGCACGGGCCGGCGCGCGTCGTTGCGCTGTGCAACCAGAAGGGCGGGGTCGGCAAGACCACGACCACGATCAACCTCGGTGCCGCCCTGACGGAGTTCGGGCGCAAGGTGCTGCTGGTCGACTTCGACCCGCAGGGCGCGTTGTCCGTGGGCCTGGGCATCGCCCCGCACCAGCTCGACAAGACGATCTACAACCTGATCATGGGCCGGGACGTCCGCGCCGAGGACGTCGTGATGAAGACCAACGTCCCCGACATGGACCTGCTGCCCAGCAACATCGACCTGTCCGCGGCCGAGGTGCAACTCGTCGGCGAGGTGGCCCGCGAGCAGGCACTGGCCAGGGTGCTGCGCCCGGTCGTCGCCGACTACGACTACGTGCTGGTCGACTGCCAGCCGTCCCTGGGCCTGCTGACCGTCAACGCCCTCACCGCCGCCGACGGCGTGCTCATCCCGCTCGAGTGCGAGTTCTTCAGCCTGCGCGGCGTCGCCCTGCTGATGGACACCATCGACAAGGTCCGGGACCGGCTCAACCCGTCCCTGCAGGTCGACGGGATCCTCGCCACGATGTACGACCCGCGCACCGTGCACGGCCGCGAAGTCTTCAGCCGGGTGGTCGAGGCGTTCGGTGACGTCGTCTACCAGACCGTGGTCTCCCGCACCGTCCGCTTCCCGGAGACGACGGTGGCCGGCGAGCCGATCACCACGTGGGCACCGAGCTCGGTCGGTGCCGAGGCCTACCGTGACCTCGCCCGTGAGGTCCTCTCCCGGTGAGGGAGCGCTGACCGCGTGCTGCGCGCACTCGGGCATCCGGCGTCGTTCTTCGGTCTGCTGATCGGCTACCTTCTCGCGGTCCTCGTCCATCGGACGGCACAGCAGGTCGCCGCCCGGATGCTGGGCGACCGATCGCTGCGTACGACGGGCCACCCCATCGCCACCTACGTCGATCCGTTCGGCGCGGTCGCGGCCGCGCTCGGCGGGATCGGCTGGGGCGAGTCCTTCACCGTCACCCTGCGTTCACGGGGCCGGCGGGCGATCGCGCTGCTGGCCGGCCCGGTCGCCGTCGCGGCGCTCGCCGCGGCCGCACTGATCGGCTTCCGCGCGGCCGGCGGCGCCCAGTTGATCGTCGCCCAGTTGACCCCTGGCGACGTGATCGGCGGCGTCGACCTCGTCTCCACCGGTCAGACGATCCTGCTCTGCGCCGGGCTGGAGGCCGCCGGGATGGCGGTCCTCGGCCTGGTGCCGCTGCCGCCGCTGACCGGCTGGCGGGTCCTGTCGCTGTTCATGCGGGAGACCCACGGCTGGCAGCGCACCAGGATCGCGCTGGAGGACCGCAACATCGGGGTCGCCATACTGCTGGTGCTGCTCGTCCTCCCGATCGGTCCGGGCGGGCCGTTGCTCGTCCGGCTGCTCAATGTGATCGTCGGTGCCGTGTTGCGCGCCGTGTTCGGATGAGCGCCGTACGCCGTCGTCGCCCGCGGTCGACTACCGTCGGGCCGTGACCGCCACGCCGACCCCAGCCGCCGCCGGCGGTCGCGCGGCGTTCGAGGTGCACCTCACCAACTTTCAGGGGCCGTTCGACCTGCTCCTGTCGCTGATCGCCAAGCACAAGCTCGACGTCACCGAGGTCGCGCTGTCGCAGGTCACCGACGAATTCATCGCCCACATCGGCGCTGCGGGCACGGCGTGGGACCTCGGGCAGGCCACCGAGTTTCTGGTCGTGGCGGCCACGCTGCTCGACCTGAAGACCGCGCGCCTGCTCCCGGCGGCGGACGTGGAGGACGAGGACGACCTCGCCCTGCTGGAGGCACGCGACCTGCTCTTCGCCCGACTCCTGCAGTACCGGGCGTACAAGGAGATCGCCGCGATCTTCGGCGGCTGGGAGCGGGCCCAGGCGCGGCGCTTCCCGCGCGCGGTGTCCCTGGAACCGCGCTTCGCCGACGCGCTTCCCGATGTGCTGCTGGGCGTCGGAGCGGCCGAGTTCGCCCGGCTCGCCGTGGTCGCCCTGACGCCCAAGCCCCCGCCGGTCATCGCGACCGATCACGTGCACGCGCCCCGGGTGAGCGTCCGGGAACACGCCGGGGTGCTGCGGGCGCGGCTGGCGGAGGTGGGAACGGCTACCTTCCAGGAGCTCGTCGCCGACTGCACCCACACCCTGGAAGTGGTCGCCCGGTTCCTCGCGGTGCTCGAGCTCTATCGCGAGGACGCGGTGACCTTCGAACAGCTCTCGCCACTGGGTGAGCTCGAGGTCCGCTGGACCGGTACGGCGCCGGCGGAGCAGACCGCAGACGACGCGATCGACGAGGAGTACCAGTGAGTGAGGCCGATGACCGCTGGCTGCGCGGGGCGCTCGAGGCGGTGCTGCTCGTGGTCGACCAGCCGGTGGACGTGATGACGCTGGCCCAGACCGTCGGCCGGTCCCGGCCCGAGGTGGAGGCCACGCTGGCCGCGCTGCGCAGCGAGTACGACGCCGACGCCCGGGGCCTCGACCTCCGGGAGATCGCCGGCGGGTGGCGGCTCTACTCGCGGGAGGAGTTCGCCGCGCTGGTCGAACGCTTCGTCCTGGAGGGGCAGCAGACCCGGCTCACCCAGGCGGCGCTGGAGACGATCGCGGTGATCGCCTACCGGCAGCCGGTCACCCGGTCGCGGGTGTCGGCGATCCGCGGCGTCAACGTCGACGCGGTCATGCGGACCCTGCTCTCCCGGGGTCTGGTGCAGGAGTGCGGCAACGACCCGGACACCGGCGGCGGCCTCTACCAGACGACGCCCCTGTTCCTGGAGAAACTCGGGCTCACCTCGCTCGACGAGCTGCCCCCGCTGGCGCCGCTCTTGCCCGATCACGCCGAGCTCGACGACAGCATCGCCGATGCCTGATTCCGGCGCCGACGGTCCCTCGGGCATCCGGCTGAACAAACTTCTCGCCTCGGCCGGCGTCGCCTCCCGGCGCGCGGCCGACGACCTGATCGCGGCCGGCCGGGTCAGCATCGACGACGAGGTGGTACGCACCCACGGGCTGCGGGTCGACCCCGAGCAGGCGGTGGTCCGGGTCGACGGCATGCGGGTCAACCTGCGCGACGATCTGGTCCACCTGGCGCTGAACAAGCCCCGCGGTGTGCTGTCGACGATGTCCGACGAGCGCGGCCGGCCCTGCATCGCCGACTTCGTCAACGACCGGTTCCGCGGCTCCGCGGCGACCCGGCTCTTCCACGTCGGACGGCTCGACGCCGACAGCGAGGGACTGCTGCTGGTGACCAATGACGGCGAGCTGGCCCACCGCCTCACCCACCCGTCGTATGAGGTGCCGAAGACCTACCTCGCCGAGGTGCCGGCGCCGGTGGCCCGCGGCCTGGGCCGGCGGCTGCGCGCGGGGATCGAGCTGGATGACGGCCCGGTGCAGGTCGACAGCTTCCGGGTCGTCGACTCGGCCGCGGGACGGGCCCTGGTCGAGGTCGTCCTGCACGAGGGCCGCAAACACGTCGTACGCCGGATGCTGGCCGCGGCCGACCATCCGGTGTCTCGGCTGGTGCGCACGGCGATCGGTCCGGTCCAGCTAGGCAGCCAGCGGGCCGGCAAGGTGCGCCCGCTCACCCGCCCCGAGCTCGGCGCGCTCTACCGGCTGGTCGGCCTCTAGGCCCACGACGGTAGAGTGCTGCCCGGCGTCGATCGAGGAGGACTGTGGTGGCGGTGCGTGCGGTGCGGGGCGCCACCCAGGTCGACGACAACAGCCGGGAGGCGATCCTGGGCGGTGCCGCGGAGATGGTGCAGGCTGTCCTGGACCGCAACGAATTCTCGGCCGATGACCTCATCAGCATCGTCTTCACCGCCACCCCCGACCTCACCGCGGATTTCCCGGCCTACGCCGCCCGCAAGCTGGGCCTGACCGACGTACCGTTGCTGTGCTCGACCGAGATCGCCGTGCCGGGGGCGATGCCGCGGGTGCTGCGGCTGCTCGCCCACGTCGAGACGCCGCGCTCGCGGGCCGAATTGCGGCACGTCTACCTGCACGGGGCGGCGGCGCTGCGCACCGATCTGCACCGCTAGCTCGCCGCCGGCCGCCGCGACCCGGCAGAATTGCCGGCAGGAGGGCCCGCCGCCACCCCGACGGGCGGACCCCGACCAGGAAGGCAGGAAGATCGCCGTGCCGTTCACCGGTGTGCTCGCGCTGGACGGTGCAGCGGGCACCGGAAAATCGACGGTCGCCCGCACCCTCGCCCGACGACTGCGGGCCCGGTATCTCGACACCGGCGCGATGTATCGCGCCGCGACCTGGGCGGTGCTGCGCTCGGAGACCGACCCGGAGGACGCCGACGCCGTCGAGGGCGTGGTCGCCGCCAGCACCATCGAGATCGGCACCGACCCCGACCACGAGCACGTGCAGGTCGACGGCACCCCGGTCAGGGCCGAGATCCGCGGCGAGGCGGTCACTCAGGCGGTCAGCGCGGTGTCGGCCGTACCCGGGGTACGCCGCCGGCTGGTCGCCCAGCAGCGCGAGCTGATCGGGGGCGGCGGGATCGTCGTCGAGGGCCGGGACATCGGCACCGTGGTCGCTCCGTGCGCCCACACCAAGATCTACCTGACCGCTGCGGCGCCGGTACGCGCGCTGCGCCGGTCCCGCCAGCACGGCCGCGACGAGGCGGCCGCCGTTGCCGCCACGCAGGCCGACATCCACCGGCGGGACAGCTACGACAGCAGCCGGTCGACCGACCCGCTCCGGCCGGCCGAGGACGCCGTCGAACTCGACACGACCGAGATGTCCGTCGATGCAGTCGTCGAGCGGGTGCTCTCGCTGCTACCTGAGGACGCCGTGCGGTGAGCCCGAAGAAGAGCCCGGACCTCACCGCGCAGGAGCGGGCCGACGGGACCCCCGGGATGCTGCGCGGCCAGGGGTTCGGCCGCTTCCTGGCGCGGCTGTTCACCCGGTGCGAGTTGGTCGGCCTCGACAACGTCCCGGCCGACGGCCCGGTGCTGATCGCGGCCAACCACAGCCACATCTTCGACGGGCCGCTGCTGTTCGGTCAGCTGCCGCGGCCGGTCGGATTCTTCGTGAAGGCCGAGGTCTTCGTCGGACCGCTCGGACCGTTCCTGCGCCGCATCGGGCAGATCCCGGTACGCCGGGGGATCGCCGAGCGCACGCCGATCATCGCCGCACTCGACACCCTGGCGGCCGGGGGTGTGATCGCGGTGTTCCCCGAAGGCACCCGGGGGAGTGGCGAGGTGGCCGCCGTCGAGCACGGTGTGGCCTATCTCGCGGTGCGTTCCGGGGCTCCGGTGCTGCCGGTGGCATGTGTCGGTACGTCGGTGATCTGGCGGTACCGCCGGACCATGCGGCGGCCTCCGGTCCGGGTGGTGTTCGGTGCGCCGTTCAAGGTCGGCTCGACCGGTCGGGCGTCGCGCCGGGCGATCTCCGACGCCGCCGAGCAGATCAGATCCGAGCTCGCCGACCTGGTCGCGAGTGCCGGCACGAAGGGTCGATCGTGACCGACGACCGCCTCCCCACCGGTGACATGACTGCCGACGACGTGACCGACGCCGCGCACGCGACCGACGAGTCCGCGGTCGGAGCGCCCGTACTCGCGGTGATCGGCCGGCCCAACGTCGGCAAATCGACGCTCGTCAACCGCATCCTGGGCCGCCGCGAAGCGGTGGTGCAGGACGTGCCGGGCGTCACCCGCGACCGGGTGGCCTACGACGCCCTGTGGCGGGGACGCCGGTTCACCGTCGTCGACACCGGCGGCTGGGAGCCCGATGCGCAGGGACTGGCCGCACGGGTCTCCGAGCAGGCGGCGCGGGCGGTCGAGACCGCGGACGCCGTACTCCTGGTCATCGACGCGAGCGTGGGCTCGACGGCGTCCGACGACGCCGTGGCCCGGGTGCTGCGGCGCGGTGACGTCCCCGTCGTCCTCGCCGCCAACAAGGTGGACGACGAGCGGGTCGAGTCCGACGCGGCGGCGCTGTGGTCGCTCGGGCTGGGGGAGCCGCATGCAGTGAGCGCGCTGCACGGCCGAGGCTCCGGCGACCTGCTCGACGCCATCCTCGACGCGCTGCCGGAGGCCCCGCCGGACCGCGATATCGAGGGCGGCCCGCGCCGCGTGGCTCTGGTCGGTCGGCCCAATGTCGGCAAGTCCAGCCTGCTCAACCAGATGGTCGGCTCCGAACGCTCGGTGGTCGACCCGGTTGCGGGGACCACGAGGGACCCGGTCGACAGCCTGGTCACCCTCGACGACGAGGTCTGGAAGTTCGTCGACACCGCCGGCCTGCGCCGGCGGGTCAAGGAGGCCAGCGGCGCGGAGTACTACTCGAGCCTGCGTACCGCGTCGGCGATCGACGCGGCCGAGGTGGCGGTTGTGCTGCTCGACGCCAGCGAACCGATCAGCGAGCAGGACCAGCGGGTGCTGGCCGCGGTGGTCGAGGCCGGCCGCGCACTGGTGCTGGCGTTCAACAAGTGGGACCTGGTCGACGAGGACCGCCGGGAACGCCTCGAACGCGAGATCGACCGCGACCTGGCCCGGCTGCGCTGGGCGGCCCGGGTGAATGTCTCAGCGAAGACCGGTCGCAGCGTGACCCGGCTGGCGCCCGCCCTGCGCACCGCGCTCGAGTCGTGGGAGCAGCGCATCTCCACCGGCCGGCTCAACTCCTGGCTCACCGACGTGGTGGCCGCGACCCCGCCGCCGGCCCGCAGCGGCCGGGCGCCCCGGGTGCTCTTCGCCACCCAGGCCGGCACCCGTCCGCCCCGATTCGTCCTGTTCACCACCGGCGTGCTCGAGCCGGGCTACCGCCGCTTCATCGAACGCCGGCTCCGGGAGGAGTTCGGATTCCCCGGTACGCCGATCGACATCGCCGTACGCGTGCGGGAGCGTAAGCCCCGGCGGTGAGCTAGCCCGGTCGGCCCATGCGGTAGCCTGACCAACGTTCGCAGCGCGCTGCGGGCATCGGGACGTGGCGCAGCTTGGTAGCGCACTTGACTGGGGGTCAAGGGGTCGCAGGTTCAAATCCTGTCGTCCCGACAGACGAAAGCGCAGGGCAGAGGGATGGCACTAATCCCGCCAGACCGACGCTTCGACCTCTGCCACCTAAATGTTGTTACGGCCTGCATGGATGTTGCGCGTAATGCCGGCTGACAGCAGTCCGAGGTCCCTGTTTCGCACACCATCTCCACCGGCGACAGTTAGCGAAGCGCGTTCAGCTCGTCGAGGGTGCGATGGCCGCGATTGACCGCCCCTGGAACGACATCGTGGCGACTGTGACGGATGGGGAACTCAAGCTGCGTAAGGATCTTTG
>DASXJE010000012.1 GCA_036497565.1 Mycobacteriales bacterium | reverse complement strand
CCGGTGGGGTCGGTGAGCAGCCGTCGCCAGGTGCCGCCTTCGGCGAGGTCGCGGGCGACGGCGGCGGTGACCGGCCCGTAGCCGGCCAGCTCGCCGGGTTGGTCGTCGATCCCGGCCAGGGTGGTGGCGGCGACGGTGACGTGCACCCGGGTCTCGCCGGCCTGCTCGCCGGTGACGAGTTCGACCAGGGCGTCGGCGCGGCGGGCGTCGACGCCGCGGTCGTCGCCGGGTGCGCGGGTGTGGGCGAGGGTGTCGACGGCGGTCATGATGCGGGTGGCGTCGGTGGCGGGGAGATGGGCGTAGAGGTCGGCCATGCCGTCCTCGGCGGGGATCAGCCGCACCCACCGGTCGGTCCGGGCGCGTTGATGCCTCGTTTCGGCGTCGGCGGGGTCGGCGGCGAGCACGGCGCGGCGCACGGCGCGTTTCAGCTCCGCCAGCGTCTGGGACGGAGCCTTGGGGAGGACCGCCGCCTCCACCGCGGCGGCGGTGACCGCGTCGAGGGGTTCGGTGGCTTCGGCGATGGTGGTGGCCTTGCGCACGTCGACCCGCCCGGCCGTCAACGCCGCCCTCGTGCCCGGCAGCCGGTCCCGCAACCCGCGGGCGACCTGCAGCCGCCGGTCGGCGGTGAGGGCGGACAGGTGCAACGCCGCCGCCACCTCTTCGCGCACCCAGTCCTCATCGCCGGGTCCGGGCGGTCCGTCCGGGGCGTCCAGGCCGCCCAGCACCCGGTGCTGCTCGGCGGCGACCCACGCCGCCTGCGCCTCCCACGCGACTAGCAGATCCAGCCGCAACCCGGCCGGCAGCACGGCCGCGTCGATCGACGCGAGCCAGCCCATCGCTTCCGGACCCGGCGGCACCCCTACCCCCCACGCCGCGATCACCGCGGCCACCGACGACGACTCGCCGACCGACCCACCATCCTCGAACATGTGTTCGATTATGGACCTGTCGACCGACCAGAAAAGCGTTGTCCACAGGTCAGCCGCGGCGGCCGAAGGCCCGTTCCACCTCACGCTTCGCGTCCCGCTCGGCGAGCGCCCGCCGCTTGTCGTAGGCCCGCTTGCCTCGAGCCAGCGCGATCTCGACCTTCGCCTTGCCGTCGCGGAAGTAGAGGGCGAGCGGCACCAGCGTCAGACCCGACTCCTGCGTCTTACCGATGAGACGGGAGATCTCCTCCCGGTGCATCAGCAGCTTGCGCACCCGCCGCGGCTCGTGGTTGGTCCACGACCCCTCGGTGTATTCGGGGATGTGGACGTTGTGCAGCCACACCTCGCCGTCGCTGATCGACGCGAAGCCGTCGACCAGCGACGCGCGACCGGCGCGCAACGACTTCACCTCGGTGCCGGTGAGGACGAGCCCCGCCTCGTAGGTGTCGAGCACGGTGTAGTCGTGGCGCGCCTTGCGGTTCTGTGCGATCAGCTTTCGGCCGGTCTCTTTGGACACGACGACGATCCTACGACCGTACGTAGAGCCGCAGCGTGAAATATGCCGCGATGCCGGCCAGCAACACACCCACGGCGGCGAGCACCGGACTGATCACGAGGATCGACCCCCAGTCGATGGGGCGCAGGATCCCGGACTTGATGACCCCGCTCAGCGTCTTGTCGACGAAGAGTGTTTTGGCCAGTCCGAGTCCGCCGACCGCGAGGATCGCGCCGATCAACCCGGCGAACGCCGCCTCGACGATGAACGGTAGCTGCGTGTACCACCGGGATGCGCCCACCAGGCGCATGATCCCCGTCTCGGTTCGTCGACTGAACGCCGCCATCTGGATGGTGTTGGAGATCAGGAGTAACGCGGCAAGTGCCTGTACGACGGCGATGGTGATCGTCGCGTTACGCAGGCCGTTGAGCAAGGAGAAGAGCCTGTTGAGCACCTGCCCCTGGTCCTGGACCGAGTCGACACCCGGCTTGCCGGTGAACTCCTTCGCGACGATCGGATAGCGCTCCGGATTCTTCAGCTTCACCCGGAACGATGCCGGCAGATAGCTCGGCGGCGTACCGGTGACGAGGCTCTGCTGCTGGCTGAAGAGCTTCTTGAAGCGCTGGTATGCCTGGGCTTTGTTCTCGTAGATGAAGCTCGACACCTCAGGCGACTGCTTGAGCTCCGTCTCGAGCGACGCCCGCTGCGCCTTCGTGGAACTGTCCTTCAGAAAGACCGACACCTCGATCTTGTTGTAGTACAGCGCCTTCATCTGGTTGATCTCGCGGGCGATGAGAAGCCCCGCACCGAGCAATCCCAGCGAAATCGCGGTGGTCAGGATCATCGCGATCGTCATGGTGACGTTACGGCGAAGGCCGGTACGCACCTCGGAGAGGACAAAGCTTGCACGCATGGGATTCCTAAACGGTCGGGGCCGTGGCCACCGGCATCACGGACAGGAGGATCGAGCCGGTCACCGGCCGACGCCGTAGACGCCGCGGGCCTGGTCACGAACCAGCCGACCCATGTTCAACTCGACGACACGGCGACGCATGGCATCGACGATGTTGTTGTCGTGGGTGGCCATGAGGACGGTCGTGCCGATGCGGTTGATCCGCTCCAGCAGCAACATGATGTCCTGGCTCGTATCGGGGTCGAGGTTGCCGGTCGGCTCGTCGGCGAGCAGGACCAGCGGCCGGTTGACGAAGGCGCGGGCGATCGCCACGCGCTGCTGCTCGCCACCCGACAGCTCATTGGGGAGCCGGTTGGCCTTGCCCTCGAGGCCGACCATCTCGATGACCTCGGGAACGACCTTCTTGATCGTACGGCGAGGCTTTCCGATCACCTCGAGGGCGAACCCGATGTTCTGCGAGACCGTCCGGTTGGGCAGCAGGCGGAAGTCCTGGAAGACGCAGCCGATCGTGCGGCGCAGCGCCGGGACCTTCCACCGGGAGAGCTTGGTCAGCTCTTTGCCCGCGACATTGACCGAACCGCGAGTAGGGTCCTCCTCCTTGAGGAGGAGTCGGAGGAGGGTCGACTTGCCGGAGCCAGAGGGTCCGATGAGGAAGACGAACTCCCCCTTCTCGACCTCGATACCGACATCGTCGAGCGCCGGCCGCTTACTGGCCGGATAGAGCTTGGTCACGTTCTTGAGGCGGATCACGAAGGGCGAGTCTACCGTTGAATGTGATATGCGCCTGTCCGGCTCTCGGGTGTAAGGATCGCGAGCTCGAAGGATGGGCCAGAAGGGGGTTCTGATGTGCTGCGAACAGCTGGTATGTGCGTCCTGCTCAGGGCGGGTTGTAGATGCCAGATGCCCAGTCTGTCGGCAAATGCGCAGTGACCTGCACCACCACAGCCCCGACTGGCAGGCCCTCCTCGTGCCCGTCCTCGCGGCGCTGGCGGCAATAGCCTGTTTGCTCGCCTACTACGTACGGGTCGCCTAACCGGCAGTTTCTAGGCGCTGACTTCCTGTTGACGCCGCCAGCGAATCTCCGCTTCGATGAAGCTGTCGATTTCGCCGTCGAGAACTCCGGTGGTATTTCCGGTCTCCACCTCAGTGCGGAGATCTTTCACCATTTGGTATGGATGCAGCACATAACTGCGGATCTGATTGCCCCAGCTATTTCCGGCGTCGCCGCGTAGCTCATCCATCCTGGCCGCATCCTCGAGCCGGCGACGTTCCAGCAGCTTGGACTGGAGCACGCCCATGGCGCTGGCCCGGTTCTGCAGCTGGGAGCGCTCGTTCTGGCAGGAGACGACGATGCCCGTCGGCAGGTGGGTGATCCGGACCGCGGAGTCGGTGGTGTTGACGCCCTGGCCACCCGGCCCGGACGACCGGTAGACGTCGACCCGGATCTCGCTCTCGTCGATCTCGATCTCGTCGGTCGACTCGACGACCGGCACCACGTCGACGCCGGCGAACGACGTCTGCCGCCGGTTCTGGTTGTCGAACGGGCTGATCCGGACCAGCCGGTGGGTGCCGTGCTCGCCGGCCAGCGTGCCGTAGGCGTAGGGGGTCTTCACCGTGAAGGTCGCCGACTTGATGCCGGCCTCCTCGGCGTACGACGTGTCGTAGACCTCGGTGGGATAGCCGTGGCGCTCCGCCCAGCGCAGATACATCCGCAGCAGCATCTGAGCCCAGTCGGCGGCGTCCACACCGCCGGCTTCAGACTTGACCGTGACGACCGCCTGGCGGGCGTCGTACTCCCCGGAGAGCAGGGTCCGGACCTCGAACTCGTCGATCAGCCGCCGGACGCTCGCCAGCTCGCCCTCGACCTCGGTGCGGGTGGCCTGATCGTTCTCGGCCTCGGCGAGCTCATGCAGTACGGCGAGGTCGTCGACGCGACGGCGCAGGTCTGCCACCCGCTTGATGTCGTTGTTGACCATCGCGAGCCGGGTGGTCAGCCGCTGCGCGCGCTCGGTGTCGTCCCACAGGTCCGGTTGGCCGGCCTGCTCCTCCAGCTCAGTGGCCTCGAGGCGCATCGCGGGGATGTCGAGGACCGTCTCGATCGACGAGAGCGTCGTGGACAGGTCCTTGAGGGTGGACGGGAAGTCGGGGGCGGTCACAACCGTCCAGGGTACGGCACGGGTGCTGCCGGAGGCCGGACACGAGAGCCGGTCAGGCGTGCGGGAGAGCGGCCAGCCATTTGAGCAACGCCTTCTCGTAGGCGACGCCGAACTCGGTGGTGGCGACGAGGTAGTCGTCGGCGCCGTCCCGGCGGAGTTCGATGAGCCGGTCGCGATGGGTAGCGAGGGCCGCTTCGTGCTCCGACCGCGCGTCGGCGACCAGGCGACGCAACTGCGACCGGCTGTGTTGCGCACCGAAGCCGAGCCGCAGCAGCAACGGATTGCGCGAGTGGTCCGGACCGGCGGGTTCGGCCAGCCAGGCCGCGAACGCCTTGCGGCCCGCCGGAGTGATCGAGTAAGGCTGGGCGGCCCGCGCGCCCGCCTTGCCGAGCTTGACGAGGCCGGAAGAGGCGAGGACGGGAAGCTCGCGGTAGACCTGACTGCGCGTCACATTCCAGAAGGCACCGAACCGGTCGTCCGCAGCGGCGACGAGTTCGCCGCCGGTCATCGGCCGGTCATGCAGCATTCCGAGTAGCGCAGCAGCCGTCGAGTTCAGCGTCGTGATCACGCGGTCACAGTGCCACGGACGTGCTGCCGGCACCAGGCTTGACACGGCCGGTCCACAGTGGACCGAATGCGCCGGAGATCTCGTGGCTCGACAGTTGCTGCCTGTGGACAGCGCCAGCGACAACGGCCGCGGAACGACTAGAAACGACGAGCCACGTCGCTAGCTCGAGTCCGAGACTCCGGAGGTTGCGGATGCCGTTGATCGTTGTCGACCCGGTGTCCCTGCAGGCCGTTGCCCGCGACCTCGCGAAGAGCGTCGACGTCGCCGAGGACGTGGCCCGGCATCGGAGTCGGCTCATGTCCTACGCCGCCGGCGCAGGCCGTCCATCTGTCACGGCCGCGATCGGGTCCTTCTTGGATCGCTGGTCCTACGGGTGCGGGTGTCTGGTCAGCGACACCCGCCACCTCGCAGCGGCTGTCGGCCACGCCAGCGGTGCCTACCGCCAGGTCGACGCAAGGGTCGCGAAAGCCGGGCTCGTTGAGCGGTGAGCTCTCGGGCGTCGCCGACCCGCGTGCGCTCGTACCCGGCGACCCGGACCAACTCGAGGTCCTGGCCGCAGGTCTCGGCGCCTTCGTGCTCGGCATGACGGAGGCGGCCGCGAACCTGCGCGCGGTCGGATCCGGCGAGTGGATGGGCGCGGCCGGTGACGCCTTCCGGGCCATCGCAGACCAGCAGCCGGGCCGATACGAGGACGCCGGCGAGGCGTTCGGCCAAGCCAAGCTGGCGGTGCTGCGTTACGCCGACGTGCTGCGCGACGCCCAGACGACCGCGGCTCGTGCCGTGCTGCGCTACCAGGAGGCGGAGCAGTTATCGTCGGCCTGGCAGGGCCGCATGGGCGCCTACCGGGCCGCCGAGACGGCCTCCGAACGCGCCAGTTCCGCGAGCCACACCAGGATCACCGTCGATGTCGCGCGACCGCCGCCGGACGACCCTGGCGAGACCCACCGCGCCGGCGCCGCGCGATTGCTCGCCGACGCCCATGCCTCGGTCGACATCGCCGCCCGACTCACCCAGACCGCACTTGCCGATGCCGAACGTCACGCACCGACCAAGCCGAGCATCTGGCACCGATTCACACACGGCATCGGCGAAGCACTCCACGGCGCCGCGCACGTGGCCGAAGGCGTCGGCGACGGTCTGCTCGATATGGGCAAGGGCCTGTGGTCGCTTACCGGCGCCGCCGTCACCGACCCGCACCAGTTCGCGGCGTCCTGGCAAGGCATGTCCACCCTCACCGATGTCGCACACCCCTACGCGATGGAGCAGGCCTGGGTCGGCGTCGGACGCTCCTTTGTGGACGCCGACGAGTGGTCCAAGGAGCCGGACAAGGCGTTCGGACACACTCTTGCGAACGTCGGAGCCCTCGCGGCCGGCGGCGAAGGCATCGCCGCCGACACCAGCGAAGCCGCCGAAGCCGGACTGGCCGGCCAGTCGGTCACCGCGGAAGCGAGTGCCGCGCGACTTTCGGCAACTTTGCGGGCCGACCACGTCGCCGGCAAGCCATGGAATCTGTCACCTGAGGACATACCGCCCGCGACGGGTTGGGCGCACCCCCACACACTCGAGGAGCACCTAAGAAAGCACAAGACGGACTTCGTCGAGATCTCGACGGAGGACGACTACATCAAGGCAGCCTGCGCATTTCACCGTGAGGCCGTGCAGGGCCTGTATTCGGCAGTCGTAGATTTGCAGAACGTCGGTCCGCGCCTAAAGTTCTACGACCCGGCGACAAACAGATTTCTCATCACGGAAACTGATAGCTCGATCGTCACCTACTACCTACCGAAGGCGGGGAGCAGCTACTGGCTATCACAGCCAGGCGACCCGATACGTTGGTGGATACGCCGATGACTCGTACCGCGATCGCCACCCGTGGCTGTTCACGGGCCGACACAGTGAGGCAGCAACGATGAACGCACCTGCTCTGCGGCAATCCGATATCTCATTTCAGTGCCCAATCTGTGGCTACGCTGAAATGCCACTCCCGGCACGGTCGGTCGACAGCGGTGGAGCATCCTTTGACATTTGTCCATGCTGCACGTTCCAGTTCGGGTATGACGACGACGACCAAGGCTTCAGTTACTCGGAGTGGCGAGGGAAGTGGATCTCTCAGGGCATGCGGTTCGGATCCCACGATCGCAAGGCACCGGCCGGGTGGGACGCCATCACTCAGCTGATGACATTGCTTGCCCGCGGTGAGCCAGAGCTGATCATCTTCAGTGGCCATCCCACCCTCGACGACACGGACCGACGCGCGACGTCCGCGGCTGCGTCGGTGGCGGGACTCGGCCGCCTGTCACGTACATGGCGAAAGCGTCCAGGCGACCTTGGCGGGGAAGTTCGTGTGTTCGCCGCAGAAGTCGAAGGTGAGGCCGCCCACAGCGCGCGGGAAGCTATCGCGACAGCGACGAATAGACACGAGGACGGCCAATGCATCGTGGAGATGGTCGTCGCAGGGCAGGAGCAGTCGCGATATCGGCAGCTGCTCATCGAGCGTGGGGTCGTCCTGTACTCGCGGTGATCCTGCACACCGCCTCTTCGACAGGCGCTCATGCATCGACCGGACCGCAGATGATTCGGAGGGATGACATGAAGCCGTCATCTACGACACTATCTCGGGCGGCTAATGAAATCGCCAGCCTCGATACCGCGTGGAGTGGACGAAGAGCATGTCGATACCGAACGCCGACCATCCAACGGACCTCGATCGGATGGAGATTCTCTGCCCGATTTGTGGCTCACCTGACCAGATCGCCGAACCCCGCTCGCCGACGAGCGGTGGAGCATCGTTCGAGTACTGCCCCTGCTGCGAGTTTCAATTTGGCTACCAGGACGACGATCAGGGTTTCAGCTACTCGGAGTGGCGCGGACGTTGGATCTCGCAGGGCATGCGGTACGGAGCTGAGGGCGATCGGCCGCCTTCGGAATGGAACCCCACAACGCAACTGCTTTCGGTACTTGCTCGCGGTGAGCCAGACCTGATCATCTTCAGTGGCCATCCCACTCCTGACGACGAGGACCGACGTGCGGCGTCCGCGGTGGCGTCGGTGCCGGGGCTCGACCGCCTGTCGCGGGCATGGCGCAAGCGTCCAGGCGATCTTGGCGGGGCAGTTCGCCTATTCGTCGCCCACGTCGAACGGGAAGCTACTCGGGCAGCGCGCGAGGCAATCGGGACAGCGACCAACAAGCCCGAAGACCGTCACAGCATCATCGAGATGATCGTCGCAGGACAGGAGCAGTCGCCGTATCGCCAATTCCTCATCGAACGCGGTGTCACGCTGTACGCGCGCTGATCCCTGCGCGCGGCTGCCTGGACCCCCCGGATGTATCGTCCGATCGCAGCCGATCCGGAAGGGGATGGCATGAAGGCCGTCGTGTACGACGCACCCCGTACCTTCTCGATCCGGGACGTCCCGACCCCCGAGCCCAAGCCCGGCGAGGTGCGGGTACGGGTCGCCCAGACCGGGATCTGCGGGACAGATCTGCACATCCACGAGGGCAACTTCTTCGCCGAGTT
>DASXJE010000011.1 GCA_036497565.1 Mycobacteriales bacterium | reverse complement strand
CAGCCGGAACGACACCTTCGCGTAGGCGTCGCTCGGCACGATGGTCTTGTGGCCGGGGCCGGTGTAGCCGCCCCACATGCCGTTGACCTCCGCGGTCGGCCGACCCCAGATCCGTTCCAGCGTCGTATAGCCGGCCTCGCCCGCGGTCGCCCGCGACTGTGCCGGGCCGTGCACGAATTCGTGTTCGTCGAACGGCAGCGCCGCGAAGCTCTCCCGCTCGCGTGCGGTCAGCGGTACGACGTCGTCGTAGAAGCCGGGGATCTGCACCACACCGTTGTCGTCGTGCAGCGCGGCGAGGAGCCGCGCCATGACGGTCAACGGATTGGGCACCGCGCCGCCGAACGACCCGGAGTGCAGGTCGACGTCGGGACCGTGCAGGTGGATCTCGCCGTCGGCGAGACCGCGCATCCCGGTGCAGATGCTGGGAGTGTCCCGCCCGAACATCCCGGTGTCGGTGACCACGACGACGTCGCAGGCGAGCCGGTCGCGGCGCTCCTGCAGCAACGCGGCGAAGTGCGGCGACCCGGACTCCTCCTCGCCCTCGACGAGGAACTTCAGGTGCACCGCCGGGCTGGTCCGCCCGGTCGCCGCCAGGTGCGCCCGCACGCCCAGCAGGTGGAACAGCAACTGCCCCTTGTCGTCGGAGGCCCCGCGGGCGAACAACTCGTCGCCCACGATCGTGGGCTCGAACGGCGGCCGCTCCCACAGCGCCTCCGGGTCGACCGGCTGGACGTCGTGGTGGCCGTAGACCGTGACCACGGTGGCGTCCGGCTCGTCGGCCGGCCACTCCGCGAACACCGCGGGAGCACCCGGGGTCTCCCAGATCTCCACGGTGGGGAAGCCGGTCCGCCGCAGCGCCGCCGCCAGCCATTCGGCATTTCGCCGCACATCGCCCGCGCGCGCCGGATCGGCGCTGATCGACGGGATCCGCAGCCAGGTGTCGAGGTCGGCGTGCAGATCATCGACATGGTCGGCGACGAACGTGCGCTCATCGGTCATGTGACCGAATCTAGCCCGGCAGGGTCGCCACGAGCTCGGCGAGGGCGGCCTGATCGAGGAGATCGGCCGGAGCGACGGTGTCCCCGGACCGGACGAAATGGAACGCCGCGCGCACGCGCTCGAGGGGTACGGCGGCCAGATCCGCCCACGCGACCCGGTAGGCGGCCAGCTGCACGGCGGCGGCACGCAGCTCCCGCCCGGTCGGCTGCTCGCCGGTCTTCCAGTCGACCACGGTGTAGCCGCCGTCCGGGTCGGCGAAGACCGCATCCATGCGACCCCGGACCAGCAGCTCGCCGATCCGCGTCTCGAACGGGACCTCTACCTCGACCGGCCGCCGCTGCGCCCACTCGCTGTCGAGGAAGGCCGCCTGCAGGTCGGCCAGGTCGGCGTCGGGCACCGCCCCCTCGTCCGCGGCGCCGGGTAGCTCGTCGAGGTCGAGCAACCGCTCCCCGCCGAACCGTTCTTCCAGCCAGGCGTGGAACGCCGTCCCCCGCCGGGCGAGCGGCGCCGGCCGGGCCGGCATCGGCCGGCGGATCCGGCGGGCCAGCTCGCCGGGGTCGCGACGCAGCGCGGTGAGCGCCGATACCGACAGGTGGTCGGGAAGCTCGACGTCGATGCCGTCGGCACGCGGCCGGTCGCGTTCGGCGAGCAGGAGGGTGACGTCGTTGTCCCACTCCAGGGAGTCCGGCTCGAACAACGTCCCCTGGCCCTCGGGCTCGGCGCCGCCGTCGTACGCCCGGTCGAGCGCGGCCCGCACCAACGCCGCCCCTTCCTCGACCGACCCGCGGCGGCGGCCGAGCGGGTCGACCGGCCAACGGACGCTGCGATCGATGTCGAGCACCGGGTTGGTGTCGTCGTCGCCCGGCGGGTCGGCCCACTCCGCCACGGTGACCCCGCGGACCTGGCCGACCTCGGTGAGGAACGTCGACGGCCCCCGGGCGCTGATCGAGTCGTCCCACCAGTAGCCGGAGCACAGCAGCGTGTGCCGGGCCCGGGTCACGGCGACGTAGGCCAGGCGCCGCTCCTCGAGCTCGCCGCGGCGACCGCAGGCCGCGGCGAAGGCGACGCGTCGATCCTCGACGTCCTTCTGGTCGGTGGCCCCTGCGACGTCGAAGGCGGGGAGATCCGCGACGTCGCCCCGCAGCGGGTAGGGCAGCTCCCCCACCCTCGACGTCCAGCCCGCCTCGGCCACCGCCTTGCTGTCCGGGAAGACCTTGGCGGTGAGCCCGGGCACCGCCACCACGTCCCACTCGAGCCCCTTTGCAGCATGCACGGTGAGCACCTGCACCCGGTCGCCCTCGACCGCCACCTCGCCGGCCTCGAGGCCGCGTTCCTCGGTCTCGGCGGCGTCGAGATAGGCCAGGAACGCCCCGAGGGTGGCCAGCTCGGCATCCTCGGCAAAGGTGGCGGCGACGTCGAGAAACCGGTCGAGGTGCACCCGGCTGCCACCGGCGGCGACGACCTCGACGTCGAGGCCGAGGGTGCGCTCGATGTCGGCGACCAGCTCGGGCAGCGGCGCGGCGGTACGTCGGCGCAGCAGGTCGAGTTCCCGGGCGAAGGCGGACAGCCGGGCGAAGCCCTCGCCCGAATAGGCCTCCGGCGACCCGAGCGAGTCGAGCGCCTCCAGCAGGCTCGCGTCGTCGACGGGGTCGGTGTCGAACGGCTGCGGGCCGGTCGACGCGTCGTCGGGTGCGGGCCGCCGGGTCCGCGCCAGCGCCCGCGCCCGGCGACCGAGGGCGGCCAGGTCGCGCGGTCCGAGACTCCAGCGCGGACCGCTTAGCAGCCGCACCAGCGCGCCGCCCGCCGTCGGATCGGAGAGCACCTGCAGGGTCGACACGACGTCGCGCACCTCAGGCGTGGCCAACAGGCCACCGAGGCCGACCAGCTCGACCGGGATGCCACGCTCGCGCAGGGCGCGCTCGAGCCGAGGGAACAACGACCGGCGCCGGGCGAGGACCGCGACACTGCGCGCCGTACCCCGCAGCGCACGTTCGGCGGCGTCGGCCGACCAGATCGCCGCCACCTCGTCGGCCACCCAGCTCGCCTCGTCGTCGACGGTCGGCAGCAGCGCGCACCGCACGTCACCCGCCCGCCCGGCCGGGCCGGGGACGAGCACCCCGACGTCGATCCCCTCCGTCCGCAGCCGGTCGGACACGCGGTTGGCGACGTCGAGGATCCGCTGGTCGTTGCGGAAGCTCGTCGTCAGCGGCAGCACCGCCGCCGGGGCACCGCGCCGGGTCGGGAACTGGTGCGGGAACCGGCCGAGGTTGCCGGCGCTGGCCCCGCGCCAGCCGTAGATCGACTGGCAGGGATCCCCGACCGCGGTCACCGCGTGCCCGCCCCCGAACAGCGCGCGGAGCAGGGTCAGCTGGGCGTGGCTGGTGTCCTGGTAGTCGTCGAGCAGCACGACGTCGTAGCGCGACCGCTCGATGCGGCCGACGTCCTCGATCTGCACGGCGAGCCGGGCGGCGAGCGCCATCTGGTCGCCGAAATCGACCGTCGCGGCGTCGCGCTTGGCCTGCTGGTAGCGCTCGATCAGCGGCACGAGCTCGGCCCGGCCGCGGGCCATCGTCAACGCGGTGGCGACCTTCGCGTAGGGACCGCTGCCGCGCGAGCGGGGCAGCGCCTCGATGGCCGCGGCGAACTCCGTCGTCCACTTCGCGAGCCGGGCCGGCTCGCCGAGGTGCTCGGCCAGCTCGCCGGCGAGGTCGAGCACCCAGCCGACGACCGTGGCCTCGACGTTGTCGAGGTGCGGAAGGTCGCCGTCATAGGACCGCACGACGCGTTGGGCGACCTGCCAGGTGGAGGCCGGCGTGAGAAGTCGGGCGGACGGCTCGACGGCGAGCCGCAGCGCGTGCTCACCGACCAGCCGCGCGGCGTAGGCGTGGTAGGTCGAGACGGTCGGCTCGCCGAGGGCGCCGGCCGGGTCGGCGACGGCGCCGAGCGCGCGCAGCGCGGTCAACCGGGACCGCAGCCGGGTGCCCAGCTCCGCGGCGGCCTTCGTGGTGAAGGTCAGGCCGACGACCCGGTCGGCCGGGACCCGTCCGGTGGCGACCAGCCAGACCACCCGGGAGACCATCGTCTCGGTCTTGCCCGACCCGGCGCCGGCGACGACGACGGCCGGCTCGAGGGGCGCGGCGATGACGGCCTGCTGCTCGGCGGTCGGCGCCGGAAGCCCGAGCAGCGCGGCCAGCTCCGCCGGCGTCGGCCCGCTCACCGTTCCCGCCCGGTCGGCACCTGGCGGCCGTCGTCGACCGCGGGACAGCTGTGCTTGGCCGGGCAGGTCCGGCAGCTCGCGCCCGGCCGGGCGCGAAAGTGCGCACCGGCCATGCCGTCGGCCACCGTCTCGGCGAGCATCCGGGCCCACTTCGGGTCCGGGTCGTCGTCGAGGGCGGCCTGGGTCTGCTCCTTGTACGACGCCCCGGCGCCGAGCTGGATCAGCGCCGCGCCACCGGGCTCGGCGTCCGGACCGACCTCGGCCGCGAAACCGCCGGCCGCCACCGCGAGCTGGTAGACGCCCAGCTGCGGATGGCGCGGCAGGTCGGCCCGCCGCTGCGCCGACTTTCCCGTCTTGAGGTCGATGACCACGAGCCGCCCGGCCGCGTCGCGTTCGAGCCGGTCGACCCGGCCGTGCACGACCGCCTGCTCCCCGAGCGGCACCTCGAAGCCCAACTCGGCGCCGACCAGATCCCACCGACCGGCCCGCGCGGCCTGCCAGGTGAGGAAGCGCTCGAGCATCGCGTGCGCCCGGCCACGCTCCTTGCGGTCGGCCCACGGGCCACCGAGCTCGAGCCCGTCCAGGACGTCGTCGAGCCGAGCGGAGAGCGCCGCCCGGTCCGGCCGGTCGGGGCCGGCCGACCACGCCGCGAGGGCGTGGATCAGAGTGCCGACCGTCTGCGGGAGTGCGCTGCCCGCGGCCGCTCCGGCGACCACCTCGAGCAGCCACCGCAGCTCGCACGTGGCGAACTTCTCCACCGCCGACGGAGAGACGCGCACGATCTCGCCGGGCCCGCACAGCGGGCGCTCGTCCGACGACGGTGCGAGCCCCCACCACTGACCGGGATCGGCTCCGGGGACGTCCGCCCGCGCCAGCCGGGCCAGCTCCTTCGCCGCAGCGGCCCGCCGCCCCGCGCCGCAGCCCGGGTCGCTCACGACGGCGCGTAGCTCGGCGACCAGCGCCGGCAACGCCAGGATGCGCGGCACCGTCGTCACGGCCCGCTCCGAGCCGGCCGGGAGCGGATCGATCTCGTCGAGGAACCGGGACGGCTGCGCGTCGTCGCCCCGGACGGCGGTGACGATCAGCGACCGCCGGGACCGGGTCACCGCGACGTAGAAGAGCCGGCGTTCCTCATCGAGCAGCGGCGCGACCGACGACAGCCCGGCCGGATCCCGACCGGCGGCGACGTCGACCAACTGCTCGGAGCCGAGCAGGCTGCCGCGCCGGCGCAGGTCCGGCCAGCTGCCCTCCTGCACCGAGGCGACCACCACCAGGTCCCACTGCAACCCCTTGGCGGCGTGCGCCGTCAGCACCCGCACCGCGTCGCCGGACGGTGACCGGGGGGCCAGCGTGTCGCCGGGGATCTGCTGGTCGGCGAGGTGTTCCAGGAAGCCGGCCGGGCCGGCCGCGGGCAGCCGGTCGACGTAGCGCGCGGCGGCGTCGAACAACGCCACCACGGCGTCGAGGTCGCGGTCGGCGGCCGCGCCGGCCGGTCCGCCGACCCGGCTGGAGCGCTCCCATACGGGCGCGAGCCCGGAGGCCGACCACGCCGCCCACAGCACGTCCTCGGCGCTGGCTCCGGGGGTCGTGGCGGCGACGCGGGCGGCGTCGAGCACCCGGACCACCTGCCGGGCCGGTCGGGTGATGCGGTCGTCGAGGACGGTGAGCACGCTCGGGTCGGTCAGCGCCTCGACGAGCAGGGCGGCGGAACTGTGCCGGCCCTCGGCGGCGAGGTCGAGGGCGCGCAGCGCGCGCCGGAGCCGGCGCAACCCCAGCGCGTCCGCACCGCCGAACGGGGAGGTCAGCAGTTCGACGGCGGACTCTTCGTCGAGCGGACGCGTGCCGGTCGCCACCCGCATCAGGCGGAGCAGCGGCGCGACCGCGGGCTGGTCGACGAGCGGCAGGTCGTCGCCGCCGACCGCGACCGGCACGCCGACCGAGGCGAGGGCGCGGCGCAGTTGCGGCAGGGTGCGGGTGGTCGACCGCACCAGCACGGCCATCTCGCGCCACGGCACGCCGTCGCGCAGGTGCGCGGCCCGCAGCCGATGCGCGATGTAGCCCGCCTCTTCACTGGCGGTGCGCAGCAGATGTACGTCGACCTCGCCCGCCGCCAGCCCTTCGCCCGGGACCAGCCGTCGATGGGCCGGCGGCCCGGTGAGCCGGTCGGCCACCCGCCGGGTCGCGGCGAGCAGCGTCGGGCCGGCCCGCCGCGAGACCTGCAACGCGACCACCGGCGCGGGCTCGCCGCCCGGCCGCGGGAACGCTTCCGGGAACCGCCGGATGCACCCCGGGTCGGCGCCCCGGAAGCCGTAGATCGACTGGTCGGGATCGCCGACCGCGACCAGTTCGTCGGCGCCGGCGCCCAGCACGCGCAAGAGCTCTTCCTGCGCCGGGTCGGTGTCCTGGTATTCGTCGACGAAGATCCGGCGCCGGCGGCCGCGTTCGCGCGCCAGCAGCGCCGGGTCGGCCTGCAGCGCCTCCACGGCCGCCCGGATCAGCTCGGCCGGGTCGTAGGCGGTCGACCCGGACAGCGCGGTGACGTCGGCGTACTCCTGCAGGAACGAGGCGGCGGCGACCCAGTCGTCGCGATGGAACCGGCGGCCGTAGCGGGCCAGCCGGCGCGGGTCGACCCCGCGCTCGACGGCGCGCAGCAGCAGGTCGCGCAGCTCGTCGACGAACCCGCGGGTGGCCAGCGCCGGGCGCAGCGCGACCGGCCAGCGCACCCCGCCCGCCTCCCGGTCGCCGGCCAGCAGTTCGCGGATCACCACGTCCTGTTCGGCGCCGGAGAGCAGCCGCGGGGCGGGCTCGCCGTGCGCGACGGCCCGCGCGCGCAGCAGACCGAACGCGTAGGAGTGGAACGTGCGGGCGACCGGCTCCCGGGAGGTGCGGCCGAGCCGCGCGGTGATCCGCTCGCGCAGCTCGGCGGCCGCCCGGCGGCTGAAGGTGAGCACCAACGCCGCCTCGGGGTCGATGCCGCGATCGACGATGCGCTCGACGACCGCCTCGACGATCGTCGCGGTCTTGCCGGTGCCCGGCCCGGCGAGCACGAGCAGCGGTCCGCCCGGGTGATCGAGCACCGCGCGCTGGGCCGGATCGGGTGTCGGTGCGGTCGCGGGTCGGCGTGCGGGCCGGATCAGCCGGTACGGCGACGGGGAGGGCACGAGGGGCATGTAACCACGACGTACCGACGTTCGACCGGCCTCACACGCCGTCCCAGCGCGCCACGGCCATGTTGACCCGGCCGTTGCGGATCGGGACACCTTCGGCGGCGAGCAAGGCGAGCTGACGTGAGCGCAGCTGCGGCGCCGGTGTGCCATCGGACCGGAGCACGCGGTGCCACGCGACCTCGGCGCCGTACCGGTACATCACCTGCCCGACCGCCCGGGGAGCCCGGGAGCCGAGGAACTCGGCGATGTCGCCGTAGGACATCACCGAACCGCGAGGAATCCGCTCGACCACGGAGAGTACTTGCTCGGCGAAGGTCGGCACGGCGTCGCTACCCACACCGGGAAGCATCCCGCATCACAACGATGCGGCCACATTTCGCCCACACGCCGCCCTGAGCGGGCAGGACGGCGCCGAGGTCACCTACGCTGGCCCCTGATATCCGGCATAAGTCGGCGCGCGGGGAGGAAGAACGTACAGATGACAGCGGTGCGACAGGATCGAGGGGCTGGGCCGGACGGAGGCGTGCAGACGCTGACGTCGGCGCTCGCCGAGATCCGCTCGCCGCTCTCCCGCCTGGGCCGGACCCTCCTCCGGCACCGCTTCGCCGTGTTGTTCGTGCTCACCCTGGCCGCGCTGACCTGGACGGTCGAGCAGGTGCTCGCGTCGGGGTCCCTGGTGACGTTCGACTACACCGTGCACTACCTGCGCTTCGACCTGCGTTACCCGCAGATCTACTCGACGATGTTCTATCTCGTGATGATCGGCCAGCGCGGACCGACGGCGATCCCCGCGGCGATCGTCACGCTGCTGATCGCCTGGCGGCAACGCACCTGGCGGCCGGTGCTGCTCTTCGGTGCCTCGATGCTCGCTCTGAACCTCATCGTCGGCGCCGGGAAGTTCGCCACGGCCCGGCTGAAGCCGGCCGACAGCAACGCCGCGCTCTTCGACGGGGGCACCATCTTCCCGTCCGGGCACGCCTCCAACGTCGTCCTGACCTGGGGCATCGTCGCCTACCTGCTGGTGCAGTACGGCCCGCTCCGCAGCTACCGGGTCGGCGCGGCCGCGACCGCGGTCGCCTCACTGGTCGTCGGGATCGCCTCGATCTACCTCGACACCCACTGGGTCAGCGACATCCTGGCCGGCTGGTTGGTCGGCGCGGTGATCCTCATGGCGACGGTCGCCCTCGACCGCCGCTATCCGACGGCCGGCGGCCAGCACCGCGCACCGGTCACCCTGCTCGACCTCCCCGGCGTACGGCCACGTTCCCGCCGGGAGCGGCAGGACGAGGAGCCGGCCCAGGTGGCCTCCTAGCCCAGCCCACTCAGCCCAGCCCACTCATGATCAAGAGGGGATTCCTGCGGCGTTTCGCGCGGGAATCCCCTCTTGATCAAGGAGCGTCGGGGGTCAGTACGACGGCAGGCTCGGGTCGATCTGGTTGACCCAGGCGATGACCCCGCCCTGCACGTGCGTCGCATCGCGGAACCCGGCCTGCTTGAGCGCAGCGAGCGCTTCGGCGGAGCGGACCCCGGTCTTGCAGTGCAGCACGATCGGACGGTCCTGCGGGAGCGTGGCCAAGGCCTGCCCGGACACGATGTCGCCCTTGGGGATCAGCACCGACCCCGGAATCTTCACGATCTCGTACTCAGCCGGCTCCCGGACGTCGACGAGCAGGAAGTCCTTGTCCGCGTCGATCAGGTCCTTGAGCTCGGCCGCGGTGATCGTCGATCCCTTGGCCGCCTCGGCCGCCTCGTCGGACACGGTGCCGCAGAACGCCTCGTAGTCGATCAGCTCGGTGACCGTCGGGTTGTCGCCGCACACCGGGCAGTTGGGGTCCTTGCGGACCGCGATCTCGCGGAAGCTCAGCTCCAGGGCGTCGTAGACCAGCAGCCGCCCGACCATCGGGTCGCCGATGCCCATCAGCAGCTTGAGCGCCTCGTTGACCTGGACCGAGCCGATCGTCGCGCAGAGCACGCCCAGCACGCCGCCCTCAGCGCAGGACGGGACCATGCCCGGCGGCGGGGGCTCGGGGTAGAGGCAGCGGTAGCAGGGGCCGTGCTCGGCCCAGAACACGCTGGCCTGCCCGTCGAACCGGAAGATCGAGCCCCAGATGTAGGGCTTGCCGAGCAGCACGCAGGCGTCGTTGACGAGGTAACGGGTGGCGAAGTTGTCGGTGCCGTCGACGATCAGGTCGTACGGCGCGAAGATCTCCATCGCGTTGCTGGAGTCGAGCCGCTCGGTGTGCAGGACGACGTCGACCAGCGGGTTGATCTCCTGCACGCTCTCTTTGGCCGACTCGGCCTTCGACCGGCCGATGTCGCTCTGCCCGTGGATCACCTGACGCTGCAGGTTGGATTCGTCCACCACGTCGAAGTCGACGATGCCGAGCGTCCCGACCCCGGCCGCGGCGAGGTACATCAGGGCCGGCGAGCCGAGGCCCCCGGCGCCGACGCAGAGCACCTTGGCGTTCTTCAGCCGCTTCTGACCGTCCATCGCGACATCCGGGACGATCAGGTGTCGGCTGTACCGGCGTACCTCGTCGACGGTGAGGTCGGGGGCCGGATCGACCACGGGGGGTAGAGACACTACGGGCTCCTTCGTACGCGGACACGTTCCGGACGGGACTTCTCGAGGTCACAACCTCGGGTCCGACAGTGATTGTTCCCCGCGCGGGACGAGCTCAGTCAGGCGGTCGGGGGTCCGGTGACCAGGTGACCGTCGAGGTAGGGCCACGGATTGGGCGCGCACGCTCCGACGCCGGGGGTGGACAGGCCGAGGGTCTGCTCCATCATCGTCGGCGCCGGCGTACCCGCTTTGGCGCATTTCATGTGGTGGTGTCCGAGTGCGTGGCCGACCTCGTGGTTGACCACGTAGCTGCGGTAGGCGGTCAGGTCGTGGCTGTAGCCGACCGCTCCGCGCATCCACCGCGAGTCGTTGATGAACGCCCGCCCCTCCGCGCCGTTGAAGCACGAGGTCTCCACGTGGATGGTGTAGCCGCAGACCGAGCGCACGGTCATCGACGAGGTCAGCGTGACGTGGAAGTCGACCTTGCCCGAGTCGACCCGCTGCAGGGAGACGTCGCCACCGTGGATCCAGCTGCGCGGATCGTCGAGGGTGGAATCGACCGTCCGCGCGAATCCCGCGGCGTCCGCGTCGACGCCGTTCTCGACCTCGACGTTGTAGCGGCGGAGCGGACCGGTGCCGTGCACGGCCGACTGACCGGCGACGACGTGGAATCGGCCGTCGCCCCGCTCGACGTAGGCGGCGCCGGCCGGGAGCGCTGCCGCCGACGTCGGCGAGCCGGTCGGGGCGGTCTTCGGAGTATCCGCATTGGGCGAGGCCGTCGCGGTGGGGCTCGGCTTGGCTGCCGGGGACTTCGTCGGCGTCGGGCCGGGCGAAGGGGTCGGGTGGCTGCTCGGCGTATTGCCCGGTCGCGGACTGGGCGTCTGGGTGGCTGACGTCAGCCGCTGCTGGCCGGCCTGGGACGGGACGCCGCCGTGTCCGGTGCCCGGCGACCCGGAGGCGATGTTGCCGACGCACAGCACGGTCGCCACCGACAGCACGGGGATGGCATAGGCACGCCAGCCGAACGCGTCGACGAACCTGGCCAGCCCGCGGCGCCGGCGAGCTCGCCGTCCTCGGGTCGCGGTCATCGCTGCACAGCCTGCCACAGTCCTTCTCGGTCGCCGATCAGGCGCGGCGAAGACCTCCGACCGCTCCCCCGGCCCGGTCCTCGAGCAGCCCGCGGACCGCACGGGCGACGGTCTCCGGCGCCTCGAGCTGCGCGGTGTGCCCGACCCCAGGGAGGACGAGCAGCCGGGCATCGCCGATTTCGCGGGCCGTGCGCTCCGCGAGGGCCGGGTCGACGAGGCGGTCCTCGGCACCCCACACGACGAGGGTCGGGACCCGGATCCGGGCGGCCTGCGCCCACAACGAGCGGTCGCCCCGGGCCAGGTAGCGGTAGATCAGCCCGCGCAGCGTCCCCGCGAACGCGTCCATCCGCCACGGCAGCTCGTTTCGGCTGCGCACCTCCTCGACGGTCTCGGCCAGCCGCGCCGGCGGAACGATCGACGGATCGGCGAAGCACACGTCGATCACCGTGCGCACCCGTTCCTCCGGGCCGACGCCGGCGATCCGCCACTCGGCGAGGCGGCGGACACCGGGTACGACGAAGCTGCCGAGCAGCAGGGTCGGACCGCGGCGGGGCCGCAGATCCGGCATGGCCGGTGACACCAGCGTGAGGGTGCGGACCAGATCCGGCCGGTCCGCCGCGACGAGGACGGCGACCGCGCCACCGAGGGAATTGCCGAGGAGATGGACCGGTCCACGGTCCCGGCTCTCGATCAGCCGGCTGACCGTGGCTGCGTGGCGGCTGAGGGCGTAGTCCCCGCCGGGCGCCGGATCGGAGCCGCCGAAACCCGGCAGGTCGAGGGCCTCGCCGTCGACGCGATCGGCGAGCAGCGCGGCGAGGTCGGTCCAGTTGGTGGACGAGCCGCCGAGACCGTGCACGTAGAGGGCGGGCTCGGCGCCGGCCGCGGTCGGCGGGGTGGGACGCAGCAGGATCCCGCGGCCGTCGACCTGCACGACCTGGCTCGGCCAGGCCGAGCGGTTGGGGTCGAAGTGGGGCAACGGCAAGTCCGAGAGCCGCGCGACGGTGATCGCCCGGCCGGCCGTCGTCCGGTCGGTCATCGCGATGTGCCGGTCAGGCGCTCTTCCGCTTCCGGGCGGCGGCCTTCGCCGGCGCCTTGCGGCCGGTGGACTTCGCCGTCGTGGACTTCGCCGACTTGGCGGCCGCCTTCTTCGCCGGCGCCTTCCGGCCGGTGGACTTCGTCGCGGACTTCGCCGCCGGCTTACGCGTCGGCTTCTCCGCGGTTGCGTCCTCGGACTCCCCCGGTCCCCGGCGGCGCTTGGCGTCGTCGACGCTCTGCCGAAGGGCGGCCATCAGGTCGAGTACCTGTCCGCTGGACGGCTCCTCCTCCTCGGGACTGACCACCTCGCGGCCCTCGACCTTGGCCTCCACGACGGCGAGCAGCGCTTCGCGGTAGTTGTCGTGGTATTCCTCGGGCTCGAAGTCCCCGGCCATGCTGTCGATCAGCGATTCGGCCATGGCGAGCTCCTGGGGGCGCGCCGTGACGTCGTCGTCGAGGAAGCTGAAGTCCGGCTGACGGACCTCGTCCGGCCAGATCATCGTCTCCATGACGAGGACGTTGTCCCGGACCCGCAGCGTGGCGAGGGACTCGCGGGAGCGGATCGCGACCTTGACGATGGCGACCATCCCGGAGCGTTCGAGAGCGTCCCGCAGCAGGACGTAGGGCTTGGCGGCGGTCCCCTCCGGCTCGAGGTAGTAGCTCTTGGCGAAGTAGATCGGGTCGACCTGCTCGAGCGGGACGAACCGGAGGACGTCGACCTCCCGGCTGGTCGTGAGCGGCAGGTCGGCGAGGTCGTCGTCAGTCAGCACCACGATCTCGCCGCCGGGCAGCTCGTAGCCCTTCGCGATGTCGGCGTAAGGCACCTCTTCACCGTCGACCGTGCAGATACGCCGGTAGCGGACCCGCCCACCGTCGGTGCGGTGCACCTGGTGGAACGAGACGTCCCGCTCCTCGGTCGCCGTAAAGAGCCGGACGGGGATACTCACCAGTCCGAACGAGATCGCACCCTTCCAGATCGCGCGCATGAGCCCAGGGTGGCATTTGGCCAGGGAGTTGTCTCGTCCAATGTGCACGGCAGGATGGTCCGGGTGAGACCCATGCTCGCCGTCGCCGGTGCCCTACCCGAGGGTCCCGGGTGGTCGTATGAGATGAAATGGGACGGTGTCCGGGCGCTCGCCGACATCACCGCCGAGGGACTGCGGATGACCAGCCGGTCCGGTAGCGAGGTGACGGTCGCCTATCCGGAGCTGCACGGGCTCGCCGAAATCGCCGAGGATGTCCTGCTCGACGGCGAAGTGGTCGCGTTCGCCGACAACCGGCCGTCGTTCGCCGCGCTGCAGCCGCGGATGCACGTCCGCAACGCCGCCCATGCCCGTCGGCTCGCCGGGACGACGCCGGTCAGCTACCTGATCTTCGACGTCCTGCGCCTTTACGGCGTCGACCTGACCGACCGGCCTTACGCCGAGCGCCGGGCGACCCTCGACCGGCTCGGCCTGGGCGGCGAGCGGTGGACGGTCCCGCCGACGTTCGACGACGGGCCGGCCACCGTGGCCGCCTGCCACACCCAGGGGCTGGAGGGCGTCGTCGCCAAACGCCTCGCCTCGCCGTACCGGCCCGGCGTGCGCAGCTCGGAATGGGTGAAGGTGCGCCTGCTGCGCCGGCAGGAGTTCGTCGTCGCGGGCTGGCAACGGGGCAGCGGCGGCCGGCGGGGCAGCATCGGCGCGCTGGTCCTCGGCTACCACCGCGACGGCGACCTGGTCTACGCCGGCCAGGTCGGCAGCGGGTTCACCGACGCCGCGCTGGATCTGCTCGCGGACCGGCTGCTGCCGCTCCGGCGAGAGCGCCCGGCCTTTGCCGAGCCCCCACCGACCGCGGACCGGCGCGACGTCGTGTGGTGCGATCCGCAGGTGGTGGTGGA
Source organism: Mycobacteriales bacterium (assembly GCA_036497565.1). Taxonomy (NCBI): domain Bacteria; kingdom Bacillati; phylum Actinomycetota; class Actinomycetes; order Mycobacteriales; species Mycobacteriales bacterium. Next base: position 10,501 of record DASXJE010000011.1, on the reverse strand, counting down.
GGTCGAGTTCGGCGAATGGACGCCCAACGGGCGACTACGTTTCCCCACGTACCAGGGATTGCGGGACGACAAGAATCCAGACGAGGTGGTCCGTGAGTAACGAACTGCAGGTGCAGGTCGACGGCCGGGTGCTTCGCCTGTCCAATGTGGACAAGCCGCTTTATCCCGACGGCTTCACCAAGGGCGAGGTCATCGACTACTACTCGCGGATCGCTCCGGTGATGCTGCCGCATCTGGCCGGTCGGCCGGCGACGCTCAAGCGATATCCGAATGGCGTCGACGGCAAGTTCTTCTTCGAGAAGAACGCGCCCTCGCACCGCCCGGACTGGACGCGCACGGTCCGGCTGCCAAGTCCGGGCAGCACGAAGAACCGGGACGAGATCGACTACCTCGTCATCGACGACCTCCCCACCCTGGTGTGGGTGGCCAACCTCGCTGCTCTCGAGCTGCACACCCCGCAGTGGCGGGTCGGCCCGCGCGGGGGGCAGCGGGGCGTCGACCAACTGGTCTTCGACCTCGACCCGGGACCGCCCGCGACCATCGCCGAATGCTGCGAGGTCGCGACCCTGCTGCGCGCCGCCCTCGACGACGACGGCCTCGCGGCGTATCCCAAGACGAGCGGGTCGAAGGGCATGCAGCTGTGCGTGCCGATCACCGAGACGCCGGCCGGCCGGACCTCGGACTACGCGCGGATGCTGGCCGAGCGGCTCGCCGAGGAGCACGGCGATCTGGTGGTCGCCCAGATGAGCAAATCGTTGCGTCCGGGCAAGGTCTTCGTCGACTGGAGCCAGAACAACCCCGCCAAGACCACGATCTGTGTCTACTCCCTGCGGGCCCGGGAGCGCCCGACTGTGTCCACGCCGCTGACCTGGGAGGAGGTCGAGCGCGGCGGGTCGATCTCTTTCACCGCTTCCGAGGTGCTCGACCGGGTCGAGCGGGACGGCGACCTGCTCGCCGGTGCGTTGAAAGGCCGCCGCGGGTTGCCGGACTGACCAGTCCCCCAGACGCGTGCACAATGGGCCCAGGACGGGTCCACGTTGTGCAGAGCACCTCAGTCGAGCCTCGGAGGCGACAGTGACCGAAACTCCCTGGGAGAGCCCCGCCGGCGAGGACGACGACCCGACTCTCGAGGTCTCCGACGATCCCGAGGTGGATCCCGCGGACGCGCAGGAACAGGCCGAGGAAGTGCCGCTCGACGAGGACGAGCGAGGCTGATCGGCGTGCCGGCATCGACCGGATCGGCCACCCGCGGTGGGCGACTCCCCCGCTCGGCCCGCCGCCAGCAACTGCTCGACGCGGCGCGGGACGTCTTCGTCGCCAACGGGTATCACGCGGCCGCGATGGACGACATCGCGGTGCGCGCCGGCGTCTCCAAACCGGTGCTCTACCAGCACTTCCCCGGCAAGCTCGACCTCTATCTCGCTTTGCTCGACGGCCTCGGTGAGAAGCTGGTGGGCCAGGTGCGTGAGGCGATGGCGTCCACCACCGACAACAAGACGCGGGTGCACAACGCCATCAGCGCCTACTTCGACTTCGTCGACGGAGACGGGCCGGGCGATCAGGGCGCCTTCCGGCTCGTCTTCGAGTCCGATCTGCGCAATGAACCGGCCGTCCGGGAACGCGTCGAACGCACCAGCCACCTGTGCATGCAGGCGCTCGCCGACACGATCGCGGCCGACACCGGCCTCGCCCGGGTTCAGGCCGAACTGCTGTCGATGGCGATGATCGGGATCTCCGAGGTCGGCGCGCGGTACTGGCTGCTGCGCGACCGGGCCGTGCCGAAGGAGGACGCCGTGCGGCTGCTCGAGACGCTCGCCTGGCGGGGCATCTCCAGCTTCCCGCGACAGGGCGAGAACGACTGATCGCCCTTCGCTACGGGCGGACAGCACGGCCGCGAATCGGGCGCGCCGGTCGACTACCCTGGCAACCAGGAAGTCCGATGCAGGGAGGCGCGCGGTGGAGGTCAAGGTCGGCGTACAACAATCGCCGCGTGAATTGGTGCTGGAATCGGCGCAGACCCCGGAAGAGGTCGAGCAGGCGGTGACTGCCGCATTGGCCGATGCCGACGGGGTGCTTTCCCTGGTCGACGACAAGGGCCGGCGGTTGATCGTGCCGTCGCAGAAGGTCGCCTATGTCGAGATCGCCGAGACCGAGAGCCGGCGGGTCGGCTTCATCGCCAGCTGACTGACGGCCCCGGATCACCTGCAGAGGCCCGCCCGCGGATCACCCGGACAGGCCGAGGTTGCGCATCCGCTGCGCGTGCGCGTCGGTGAGCCGCTTGAACAGCGTTCCGATGCCGGCGAGGTCACCGGACCCGCCGACGATGAGTTCGGCCAGGGCGTCCCGATCGGCGGCGACCCGTTGCGCCTGCGAGATCGCCTCGCCGAGCAGCCGCCGGGCCCAGAGCGCCAGCCGCCCCGCGACCCGCGGGTCGGCGTCGATCGCGGCCCGCACCTCCCGGACGGCGAACGCGGCGTGCCCGGTGTCCTCGAGCACCTCGAGCACCAGGTCCCGGGTGGGTGGATCCAGCCAGCCGGCGATCTCCCGGTAGAAGTCGGCGGCGATGCCGTCGCCGACGTAGGCCTTGACCAGTCCCTCGAGCCAGGTTCTCGGCCGGGTGGAGTCGTGGAAGGCGTCCAGCGGAATGATGAACGGCGCCATCGCCGTGTCCGGGTCGACGCCCATCTCGGTCAGGCGGGTACGGAGCCGTCCGAAATGCCCGATCTCGGCGGCGGCCATCTCGGCCAGGGCTGCCCGTCCGGCGAGGGTGGGCGCGAGCCGGGAGTCGGTCGCCAACCGGCCGAACGCGGTGAGCTCGCCGTAGGCGAGTACGCCGAGCAGATCGACCACGGCATGCTGACTGGGCAGCGCAGCCGCTTGCTCGGGGGACTCGGGCACGATCCGGGACCCTACCCCGGGCGGCGCGCCGGTCGTGATGTGCGGCACGTCGTTCGATTGGTCCGCGCCGTACGGGGTACCCTGAACTCGTTGACGGCGCGTAATGCGTCGGTTCTTGTGCGCGGACGCCGCTTCGGGCGCCCTATCCCGCCACCCCAGCAGGGTGCGCGGTCGAGGTTGATCAGCCCGAGTCGTGGACGTTGGCGCGTCCACAGAGGAAGGCGTTCATGACCAACTCAGAGAAGGATTCCGCCGGCGGAGCAGATTCCGCCGCGGCGACGGATGCCGTCGCCGCCGAGCACCGCACCGATCTCGTCGCCGGTGAAGAGGCCGAGCGGTTCGAACCGCTCGCGGCCCGCGCCGATGTCGAGCAGTCGGCACCGCTCTTCGCCGATCTCGGCGTCGACCCGACGATCGTCGAGTCGCTCGCCGACGTCGGCATCGCCCGCACCTTCGCGATCCAGGAGCTCACCCTCCCGATAGCGCTGCCCGGCCACGACCTGATCGGCCAGGCCCGCACCGGTACCGGCAAGACGCTCGGGTTCGGCGTACCGCTGCTGCAGCGGATCACGCTGCCCGGCGAGAAGGGTGCGACCCCGCAGGCCCTGGTCGTCGTCCCCACCCGGGAGCTGTGCGTCCAGGTGACCCGCGACCTGCAGGCCGCGGGCGCCCGCAGCCAAGCCCGCTGTGTCGCCATCTACGGCGGCCGGGCCTACGAGCCGCAGGTCTCGGCGCTGCAGAAGGGCGTCGATGTAGTCGTCGGGACGCCCGGGCGGCTGCTCGACCTGGTCCAGCAGGGTCACCTGGTGCTCGACCGGGTGTCCGTCCTCGTACTCGACGAGGCCGACGAGATGCTCGACCTCGGCTTCCTGCCCGACATCGAGCGGATCCTCGCCTCGGTGCCGACCGAGCGGCAGACAATGCTCTTCAGCGCCACCATGCCGGCGCCGATCGTCTCCCTGTCGCGGGCGTTCATGCGCCAGCCGACCCACGTCCGCGCCCACGGCAACGACGAGGGCAGCACCGTCCCGGAGACCCGGCAGCTGGTCTACCGGGCGCACGCCATGGACAAGGTCGAACTCCTGGCCCGCATCCTGCAGAGCCGTGACCGCGAGCTCATCATGGTGTTCTGCCGGACCAAGCGCACCGCCGCGAAGGTCGCCGACGACCTGACCGACCGTGGGTTCGCCGCCGCCGCCGTGCACGGCGACCTCGGCCAGGGCGCCCGCGAACAGGCGATGCGGGCGTTCCGCAGCGGGAAGGTCGACGTACTCATCGCGACCGACGTCGCCGCGCGCGGCATCGACGTGACCGGCGTCAGCCACGTCATCAACTACCAGTGCCCGGAGGACGAGAAGGTCTACCTGCACCGGATCGGCCGCACCGGGCGGGCCGGCGGCGACGGCACGGCCGTCACGTTCGTCGACTGGGACGACGTCCCGCGGTGGAAGCACATCAACACCGCACTCGGCCTGTCCTTCGACGACCCGCCGGAGACCTACTCGACGTCCGCCCACCTCTACGCCGACCTCGACATCCCCGAGAGCGCCGGCGGCACCCTGCCCCGCGACCAGCGCAAGCGCGCGGGTCTGCGGGCCGAGAAGGTCGAGGACATCGGCGAGACGGGCCGGCGCGCGGTCAGCGGAGGACGGGACGCGGGCCGCCGGCGGGACGGTCGCAGCGACCGGGCCCGCGACCACGGATCCGACCACGAGTCCCGCGGACCCGCACCCGGCAAGGGCCGCAGCCGCCGCCGCACCCGCCGGGGCGACCCGGTGGATGCCTCCGCCGGACCCGAGGCGACCGACTCGACCTCCGGCGGTGTCCCGGAGCAGGGCGAGCCGGGTCGGGCGGACACCCGTCGACCGCGCCGTCGGCGCCGCGGCGGGCAGCGACGCCACCAGGGCGACGGGGCCGGCGACTCGACCGGCGGCTCGGACACCGCGGCATCGCGGCCGACCGGCTGATCGACCGCCGGTGGCCCTCGGCATCCCCGGCTCGCGCTGGGGTCGCGCGCTGGTCGGCGCGGCCGTCCTCGTCATCGTCGCGGCGGCGGTCGGCATACCCGTCGTACTCACCAGCGACTGGTGGACCCTCAGCTACGCGGTCGCCGCGCAGGCACCCCGGGCGCTCAGTCCGACCGAGCCGGCCGGCACCGTCCACCGGGCGTGGTCGGCTTCCGGTACGCCGTCGGCCGGGAGCCCGGTCGGCCCGGCGGCCGTGGTCACCGCCGACCGGCACGAGATCGCCGGGCGCGACCCGCGCACCGGCGCGATCAAGTGGCACTACCGCCGCGGAAACGCCGACCTGTGCTCGTGGGTCGTCGCCAACTCCAGCGCGGTCGCGGTGTTCCGCAACGGCACGTCCTGCAGCGACATCACCGCGTTCGACCCGGACACCGGAAGCCGCCGGTGGTACCGCAACGCCGACCTCGGTGCGCACATCAGGCTGGTGGCCGCGCCCAACGTCGTCGTGGCGACCGAGAAGGCCGGCCTCACCGCGTTCTACACCGACGGTGGCGGTGACGCCTGGAGCTTCAGCAAGCCCGGCTGCACCATGGGCCCGGTCGCCGGCGGCGACGTCGGGGTGGTCGTGGTGGCCGACTGCGGACGCCGCGGCGACTCTCTGATCGCCCTCGATTCCTACAGCGGCGACAAGAAGTGGACCGTGGCCGCCGGCGGTGAGAATCCTCAGCTGCTCGGTGCCGACAATCGGGTGACGTTGCTGTCGCGGATCGGTGGCCGCGCCACGCTGTCGGTGTTCAGCTCGACCGGTCACGCGGTGGGATCCATCAGCGGCCACGGCCTCACCGATGCGGCCCGGCAGCTGCCGACCGGCGCGGTCGCCGACGGACGCCTGGTCGCCTTCGACGGGAACCGGGTGTTCGCGCTCGCGCTGGACCGGCCGCGGATCGCGTGGTCGGCGCCGGCCACCGGCCCGGCCGACGTCGAGGGTTCCGCCGCACTCGTCCCCCAGAACACCGGATTCGCGGAGTACGCCGTGGCCACGGGTCAGGTCGTGCGGCGCGTCACCGCCACGGTGCCGTCCGCGCCCACCGCGCTGGCCCGGATCGGGTCGGCCATCGTGGCCGTGTCCCCCGAAGCGACGACGGCGTTCGACTGACGTGACCGATCGGACGAGTTGCGGCTCCGGCAGGATGTCCCGGTGAGCCAACTCGCCTCCCACGCCGCCGAGCGTCGTACCGTCCGCACACCCTCCGGTCCGGTCGCAGTCCTGGACACCGGACCTGGTCGGCTGACACCCGCGCTGCTCGTGCCCGGCTTCACCGGCAGCAAGGAGGACTTCGCCCCGCTGCTCGACCGGCTGGCCGCAACGGGCCGGCGCACGGTCGCGATCGACCTGCCCGGCCAGTACGAGTCCCCCGGTCCGGACGATCCGGCGGCCTACGGCATGGACGTCCTGGCCGCCGACGTCGCCGCCGTGATCGCCGACCTGCGTGCCCGGCCGCACCTGGTCGGCCACTCCTTCGGCGGGCTGGTCGGGCGTGCTTTGGTGCTGGCGACGCCGTCGACGGTGTCGTCGTACGTGCTGCTCGACTCGGGTCCGGCGGCCGCAGTGGGCGAACGACGCGCGCGGCTCGAGGCCCTCGAACCGGTCCTCGACAGCGGCGGCCTGCCCGCGGTCTACGCCGCCATCGAGGCAGCCGAGTCCAGCGATCCGCGCTGGCAGGCGACACCCGTCGACCTCCGCGACTTCCTCAAGCGCCGGTTCCTCGCCTCCTCGGCGGCCGGCCTGAAGGGAATGGCCGACGCGCTGCGCCGCGAGCCCGACCGGGTCGACGAACTCGCCGCGGCCGGAGTACCGCTGCTCGTCGCCTGCGGCGTGGAGGACAACGCGTGGTCACCGGCCGTCCAGGAAGAGATGGCGCACCGGCTCGGGGCCGGATTCGTCGCGATCCCCGGTGCCCAGCACTCCCCCGCGGTCGAGAATCCGGACGAGACGGCCCGGATCCTGCTCGACTTCTGGTCCACAGTGGACGAGCACGACTGACCGTCCACTCTCGGGCCTGCGCTCGAGTCGCCGACCCACTTGGTGTGTGCGACGCTCGACGATCATGACCTCCGACCTCGGCTTCTTCGGCCCGGACTCGGTGACCTGGCGACTGCACGCCGATCCGGTGGTGTTCTTCGTGGGCGGCCTGCGCGCTTTGCTGCTGCAGGCACTGCATCCGCGGGCGATCGCCGGCGTCGCCGCGCACGACGGCTTCACCACCGACCCGTGGGGCAGGCTGCAGCGCACCAGCGAATACCTCGGCGTCACGACCTTCGGCACCGTCGCCGACGCCGAGCAGGCGGCAGCCCGGATACGCCGGATCCACCGCAGTCTCGCCGCCGTCGATCCGGACACCGGACGCGTCTTCCGTCTCGACGAGCCCGATCTGCTGCTGTGGGTGCACTGCGCGGAGGTCGACTCGACGCTCGCCACAGCCCGGCTCGCCGGCGTCGGGCCCAACGCCCGCGACGCCGACCGTTACGTCGCCGAACAGGTTCGCTCGGCCGAACTCGTGGGCGTGCCCGCGGACATGGTGCCGCGTACCGCCGGCGACCTCGAGTCCTATCTCGCCGGCATGCGGTCGACACTGCGGTTGACTCCGGCCGCCCGGTCCGCGGCCCGTTTCGTGCTGGTGCCGCCGATGCCGACCTGGGTCGTGCTCGGCACCCCGGCCCGCCCGGCCTGGGCCGGCGTCGCCGGCCTCGCCCTCGGTGCGCTGCCCGGATGGGCCCGCCGGATGTACTGGCTACCCGGCCTGCCGACCACGAGGTTCGCGGTCGCCGCCGGGCTGCGGGTGCTCCGGACGACCACCGCGCTCCTCCCGCCGAAGCTGCGCGAGGGCCCCGCCCTCACCGATGCACGGCGGCGGCTCGCGGCGACACCGGTGCGCCGGCTGCAGGTCGTCCCGCCGGCCTAGACCCATGCAACGCCGCACGCCGGGCTCCAGCCCACGCGCAGGCGGCGGGCGACATCGTGCGCCGTACTCGCATCCGGGAGCCGCTTATGCGAGTAGCACGCACGATGTCGGCGCCGGGGGTTGGGGGCCGACATCGGACGCTGTACTCGCACATTGACGCGATTTCTGCGAGTAGAGCGTCCTACGTCGACGCCAGCCCCCCGACCATGCGCGGGGCGCCGACCATGCGCGGGGCGCCGAGCGACCGAGGGACTCAGCCGGATCGGTCCGGACCGGCGCGCTCGATGGTGATCCGGATCAGGACGCGACGCTGCGCGCGCATGGCGGCGCGGTACTCGTCCCAGTCGTCGTGTTCGCCGGAGATCGACCGGTAGTAGTCGACCAGGCCGTCCATCGCCTCGGGCAGCGGCACGATCTCGGCGCGACCGTCGATCTGCAGCCACTCACCGAAGAAGCCGTCATTGAGAGCACAGTAAGACGCTCGCGGATCGCGGCTCAGGTTGCGGACCTTGTACGCCGGCTCACGGCTGCTGATGACCACCGCACCGGAATCGTCGACCGTGGCGGTGACGGGCGAGAGCTGCACGCCACCACTCGAGCGATTGGTGCTCAGTACGCCGCGATGATTCGACCGCAGGAAGTCCTGCGCCTTCTCGATCTCCATGTCGGCAAGCCCACCACGGCGGCCTGTCCGGCACAAGGACGTCAGCGGTGCGGCTGGTCGCGGATCTCCCGGGAGAAGCGCCGCAGGCGCGCGGACTCGGCGGCACGGGCGCGGGCGTCCCGGCGGCCCGCGAGCCATGCCTCCTCCCGCAGTAACTTGCGGTACCGGGCCAGTCGTTCCGGCGCGAGGGTGCCGGCTTCGACGGCACCCAGCACCGCGCAGCCCGGCTCGGCTTTGTGTGCGCAGTCGGTGAAGCGGCAGTTCTCGATGAGCTCCCCGATGTCGGCGAAGGTCGCGTCGACGCCCTCGCCTGACTCCCACAAGGCGAGTCCACGCAGGCCCGGCGTGTCGAGGAGTACGCCGCCGCCGGACAGCGGGACGAGTTCGCGCCAGGTCGTCGTGTGCCGACCCTTGCCGTCGGACCGGATCTCGGTGGTCGGGCTCGCGTCGGTGGCCGTCAGCCGGTTGACGATGGTGGACTTGCCCACGCCGGACGGGCCGATCAGTGCGGCGGTCGCGCCGTCCACGACGTAGGTCCGCAGCTCGTCGAGTCCGGTGCCGTCGTGGGCACTTACTGCGTGTACCGCGGCGCCCACCGCGACCGTCTCGGCCTCGCTGACCGCGCCCGGCACGTCCGGGCAGCGATCCGCCTTGTTCAGGACGACGACGGGCGTAGCTCCTGAGCTCCAGGCGAAGGCGACGTAACGCTCGAGGCGACCCAGACGCAACGCTCCGTCCAGGGCGATGACGACGAGGACGATGTCGACGTTGGACGCGACGGGCGCCTCGACCGCGGCGCCACCGCTGTCCTGCCGGGTCAGGACGGTGCGCCGAGGCAGGATCGCGATGACCCGCCGATCGTCGAGGACCACCCAGTCCCCGACGGCGAGCCGGTCGGCGTCGTCGTCGCGGAATAGCCGGCCGGCGGGAACCGCGGCCACCACGTCGGAGCCGGTGTGAACAAGCAGCCCGCCGCGGTCGATGCGGCCGACCCGGCCGGGGATGCACCCGGGTGGCGCGGTGGTGGCGAACTGCTGGGCGAGATCAGGGTTCCACCCGAGGGCGGAGAGGCTTTCGGTCACTGCTGTGCTCCTGGAAGGAGGCGTCGGCGACCGAGCCGTCTCAGCGCGTGAGCGCGACGACCAGCACGCCGGACGCGGAACCGGCGGGACGGAGGACATGCGAAAGAACAGTCATCGTCATGGCTCCTCTCCCTCGGCGGCAGGTGATCACCACGCTAACCGGCGCCCGGCCGACCGCCAACCGGATTTCGGCGGCCGCGCGGCCCGAAATGTTCATTCGTCCGTTGCAACGCGTTCGATCTGAGTGGGTTTAGTACGCGCCATGACTGGTGTCTCCCGACGACGGTTCCTGTCCGGCAGTGCAGCGGTGGCAGGTGGTGCGGCGGTCGCCGGACTCAGCCCCGCTCGCGCCTCCGCCGCGACCCACGGCGGCCGCTCCGGCACGATCGCCGACGTCGAGCACGTCATTGTGCTGATGCAGGAGAACCGCTCGTTCGACCACTACTACGGGTCCCTCGGGGGCGTCCGCGGCCTCGGTGACAAGCGGTTGTTGACCTATCCCGGTGGCGCCGACGTACTGACTCAGCCGGATGCGACGCGCACCGACGGCGGAACGCTGCTGCCGTGGCACATGGACACCGCGCAGTACGACGCGCAGGAGGCCGGCGACCTCGACCACAGCTGGGAGGGGACGCACGAGGCGTGGAACTCCGGCGCCTGGAACCGATGGGTCGCCGCCAAGGGCGAGGAGACCATGGGGTTCTTCACCCGATCCGACATCCCCTGGCAGTACGCACTCGCCGACGCCTTCACGATCTGCGACCACTACCACTGCTCGATTCAGGGTCCGACGACGCCCAACCGGCTTTACCACTGGACCGGCACCATCGACCCGGCCGGCGCCGCCGGCGGACCGGCGATCTCCAACCCCGCCGACTACGTACCGGTCTACAACTGGACGACGTACCCGGAGCGGCTCGAGGCGGC